>DATDYH010000115.1:0-3335 GCA_035289045.1 Candidatus Nanoarchaeia archaeon | reverse complement strand
CCTTCGTATAGGGTGGTGGAAAATATGCTATACCAATGTTTTCTGAATTTCTTTGGGGATGTGATCTCTCCTTCATCAGCTATTCTTATTAACTCTGTAACAGCTTCATCAGCTTTTGTCTGACCCAACTCTATAGCAATTGGCCTTCTTTCTTCTGGAGGACAGGTTCTCAATCTTGGTATTAAATCTGCTATCATATGATTGAGAAGGTAGATAATTATTTAAACCTATTTAAGAGGTTGGTGCATAATTAAAACTTTTAAGCGAGTATTCTCCAGATTTTTTTGATTTATCCTCTGAATATAAATTGTTGCATTAGTCTATTTTAGTTATTTTTGGTTATTTCGCACCAACCTCCCCATTTAAGAAAGTTTTATATAACTAACTTTAGAACTTAATTTTATGCCAAACTTTCCAAAAGAGCTGAAACAGGTTAATGATGTTACTTGGGAGATTCCTGCCAGCTATAAGAAAGGGATGATTGTTCCTGCAAGAATCATTGCCACTAAAAAGCTGCTTGATGCTATGGATGAAGGAGTTTTTGAGCAAATAACAAATGTTGCTTGCCTGCCTGGGATAATTGGATATGCGATTGCGATGCCGGATGCTCATTTTGGATACGGTTTTCCGGTTGGCGGGGTTGCTGCTTTGGATTTGAAAGAGGGTGTTATTTCTCCTGGGGGGATTGGGTTTGATATTGACTGCGGGATGAGGCTGATTAAAACAAATTTAACATTGAAAGATGTTAAGCCTAAGATAAAAGAGCTTGTTGATGCCCTGTATAAGCTGGTTCCTCCGGGTGTGGGTGGGGAAGCTAATGTAAAACTAAGCAATTCCCAGATGGATGAGCTTGCTGTTAAGGGAGTTAAGTGGTGTGTTGAAAATGGCTATTGCTGGGAAGATGACTGCAATAAAATTGAGGAGCATGGCAGTGTAAAAGGAGCGGACCCTGCAAAAGTTTCTGAAAGAGCCAGGGCAAGAGGAAGGCGGCAGGTAGGAACTCTTGGAAGTGGGAATCATTATTTGGAAATCCAGAAAGTTGAAAGCATATTTGATGAAAAAACAGCCAAGGCTTTTGGGGTTGATGACAAAGAGCAGGTTATGATTATGATACACTCGGGGAGCAGGGGTTATGGTCACCAGATAGCTACTGATTATTTAAAAGAGTTTGAAAAGGCTATGCAGAAATACAAGATTAATGTTCTTGACAGGGAATTAAGCTGTGCGCCTTTTAACAGCGAAGAAGGACAAAGTTACTATAAAGCTATGATTTGCTCTGCTAATTTTGCCTTTGCAAACAGGCAGATGATTACGCATAAAATAAGGGAAGGCTTTAGCAAAGTGCTTAATAAATCCCCTGAAGAAATGGAGATGGGGATTGTTTATGATGTTGCGCATAATATTGCCAAGATTGAAAATTACAGGGTTGATGGAAAGGTTAGAGAGGTTTTAATCCATAGAAAAGGTGCTACCCGTGCTTTTGGGCCTGGAAATAATGAATTATGGGGAGAGTATAAAAAATATGGGCAGCCTGTGATTGTTGGCGGCTCAATGGAAACAGGAAGCTATTTATTAGTCGGGACTAAAAGAGCTGAAGAAGAGACTTTTGGAAGCACGCTTCATGGGGCTGGAAGGACAATGTCAAGGAACCAGGCAAAGCAGATGGTAAGAGGGGAGCAGCTGCAAAAAGATATGGAGAAAAAAGGGATTTATGTAAAGGCGGCTTCTATGTCTGGGTTGGCAGAGGAAGCCGGGCTTGCTTACAAGCCTGTAACAGATGTTATTGAGGCTGTTGAAAGTGCTGGGATTTCCAAGGCTGTGGCTGCTTTTAAGCCAATAGGAAATATTAAAGGATAGCTACTTTATAGTAATAAATTTAGAAAGGCTTATAAACGGTAACTTAACCTACTAATTTATGAGCCATAGAAAAAAACGTTTCAAAGCAACAAAAAAGGAAGCTAACAGGCCCATTGTAAGGTGGGTTTTGATAGCCTGTGCTGCCTTAGGCATTGGTGGCGGGTTCTTTGGGTATGCCCATCACCAACAACAGAAATACGGTTCTATTTTAGAAGAAAGACTTGCTCAAAGACAGAAAATTGCAAGCAAGGGTGGGGTTGGACCTTCATTTTTTCCTAGTTCTTCTCGTTCACTAATTATGAGGAGGTATTTGGACAGATTAGAAGAGATGGAAGAGAATTTTTTAAGAGATGAGGAGGTATTTTACAGGTTCTTAGACAAGAATAGAGCTGCCCTCCTAGAGCTGACAGATTCTTGCTCCGAAGATTTTGGGACAATAGAAAAAAGAAGGAATGGCTTTGAGATTAAATCAGATTCTGGCTGGATGACTGAGCTTGAGAGATACCTAACCGAGGTATGCTGGGGTGATTTCACTCACAAAGAAAAATTTATTGAACTAGCCAGCATGTACTGGGAAAGCGCGTCTTTTTCTCTTAGAAAAGAACTTTCAATGTATGGAGTAGAGAGACAGCGAATGTTGCAGTTTACATCATTAGCAGAACACTATCATTCCTACTTGGGTCTTCCGGAAGAAGAGAAGAAGAAGTTTAGCGATGTGATAGTCATGGACTCAGAAGGAAACTTAAAGAATGCTGGCAAAACAGAGGAGATGGGAAAGGCAATTATGGGCTTTTTTGAGACCATGAAAAAACAGTTGCCATTAGTGTCCCCGCATAGAATAGACCTCGAAGAGATTGTCCGCAATAAAAGATTATGGGCCCGATTTCATACCCACCCCAAGGAGGATAAATATTATGAACCTTCCCCCCTTGATGAAGCAAATACTTGTGTCTTGGGACCTGGTGTTTTATTTAGCCAGTCCAAGGGGGTTTTACATGTCTATATGATAAGTGAAGGGAAATCCAAGGAGATTTACACCTCACCCATTAAATAGTTTTTACTTTCCAAGTTCTTTCTGATAACCCCTTATTTTTCTTTTTTTAATTTATTGGGATTAATAACATTTAAAAAACAAGGCTTCTTTTTAGCTCTATGAAATACAAAATCTTAGAACACACAGCTGATGTGATGTTTGAAGCGCATGAAAACAAAAAGTTTAAATATGGGTTATAACCTGAGTTATAACATAAGGTGGTGATATGTGGATTCAAGATGTGCTGGTTAAGCTTGACAGGAAAAAAGCTGAGATTACTTTCAACCAACACCTCTTTGACAGGCAGGAATACCGGAATCTTGATTTAGATAAGATTGAAGAAACTGTGAGAACTGGCAAGGTGCTTGGGCAAAAATGTGCAATGCCAAATAAAATCTGCTTGCAAAGATATTTTGGGAAGGAGAATGTTACCTACACTGCTATC
>DATDYH010000114.1:0-6076 GCA_035289045.1 Candidatus Nanoarchaeia archaeon | reverse complement strand
TGAGATTCCTTTAAGGAACAAGCCAAAAGACCTGGAAAACATCCCTGTAGAAGACAGAGTAAAAAGCAAGATTCTTAGCTCTCAAGGCATCTTCATAACTTTAGACCCAGAACTGGACCAGAAAGCAACTATTGCAGGCATCCAGCTTGCCAAGGTTCTTGGAACAGCTGATTATGGCGTGTTTAAAATCCCAACACAAGGGGCATTTACCCAGCCAATAAACACTACAAATCAATCAGCTTACCCTGTTAAAACCTGCCAGGATGCAACTTCAGACATCAGGGTTATCCAACTCACCCTGGGCAGGGAAAACAAGGCTTATATTGAAAATAACTGCATAATAATAGAAGCTACAGATACTGAGAACCTGATTAAAGTGTCTGAAAAAGTAGTATTAAGGCTCTTGGGGGTGATGTAATCAGGCTTAAACAACACA
Source organism: Candidatus Nanoarchaeia archaeon (assembly GCA_035289045.1). Taxonomy (GTDB): domain Archaea; phylum Nanobdellota; class Nanobdellia; order SCGC-AAA011-G17; family GW2011-AR20; genus DATDYH01. Next base: position 5,640 of record DATDYH010000114.1, on the reverse strand, counting down.
CCCTTCCCAAAAGGTTTAAGTGTTTGGGGATGCAAACACTTTCCTAAAGGGTTTGCTGCCGCGGTCGCATAACCTGGTAGTGCGCCAGCCTTGAGAACAAGCCCCTTTTTTAAAAAAAGGTTCTTGTATCTCCCAAAAACAAGTTAGCTGGTTTCCTTCGGGATATCCCGGTTCAAATCCGGGCCGCGGCGATTAATCTATTAAACATGAAAGAAAAAGTCCTGGTTGGCTGTCCAACCTCATTCCATAAAGAGCACTGCTTAAAACAGTATGCAGAAGCCATAACCACCCTTACCTATCCAAATTATGACACCCTTCTAATTGATAACTCCAAAGATGATGCTTATTTTGAAAAGATTAAAGCACTTGGCATCCCTGTAATCAAAGGCCCTTATTTTGAGGGCGCAAGAGATAGAATAATAGCATCCAGAAACCTGTTAAAAAAGCATGCAATAACCAGAGGCTATGATTATTTGCTAAGCTTGGAACAGGATGTTATCCCGCCTAAGGACATAATTGAGAGAATGCTAAACCATAAGAAAAAGGTTCTCTCAGGCATCTATTTTGCAAGGAATCCCATAGCAGGCACAATAGGTTTAATCCCCCTTGCTTATGTAGTCTCAAATCACGAGTTGGGCAAGCTCCCGGACATGAGGCCTTTAAATCATGATGAACTCTGGAGTAATTCTCTCTTGCCAATAGTCTCAGCAGGCTTAGGCTGCTTATTAATCCATAAAGATGCCCTAAAACAAGTTAAATTCCGCTATGAAGGTAAGGAAGCATTTGATGACAGGTTCTTTTTCATAGACCTCTACAACCTTAAAATCCAGGCATTTGCAGATACCTCAATCAAGTGCAGGCATTTTATCCTAAACAGACCTTATGAATGGAAAGACATCAAAAAGTAGTTTCTTTTCCGAGGCTTCCTTTCTAAGAAAAATTCAAATAAATAAAAAAGAAAAAAAAGAGAATTATCTTCTCTTCTTCTTGCTAACTACCCATACAACCACAGCAATGACTATAATGATTATTAAAACCCATAGCCATGCTAAGCTGCTTTTCTCAGCAGCCTCTCCACCACCAATTCCAGTAAGGGTAGTTGTGGTTGCTTCTTCTCCTGCAATAGTGGTAGTTGTAGTAGTTTCCAATGTAGTCTCAGCTATCTTCTTTGTTTTAACCTTAGCAGAGCCATTCTCAATAGCTTCAAGCGTAAGCTCTAAGTCATCTGTGCCATCACCATCAACATCTATCTTTTTTGTTTCTCCAACATTTAAGGTAACTTCAATAGGTGTTGATTCAATGATTAACGTTACTCTATTGGCTGTAACCTCTTTAAAAGTCATTTTATGGGTATTTTGCCCATCTAATGAGAAGGTTACAATCCTTCCTTGCTGTTTAGCTAATGTAGTTTCTGCTACAACTGACAGGTCAGCATCAAACCTAGGAGCTGTTGTTCCTGCCGAGCCTCCAGAAGAAGACCCACTGCCACTGCCTGAAGATGTAATATATGCCGTAAATGTGTATGCTGAGCTTGTAGCAGTAAACCCAACAGTATCTGTTACTGTACATGTCAAAGAGTATGTTCCAACATAGTCAATATCTCCTCCAGAAAAGGACGCTGAAGCAGTTGTTTTAGTCACCGTGGTTCCACCAGGTTTGGTTAATGTCCATTGATAAGTGCTTATTGTTCCATTTTCATCAGTTCCAGCACAGGTATATGTTATTCCTGGGCTTGAGCCAGCAGATACTGTTGTTATGCTTGGTGGTGTAACAGCCACGCTTGGGTTTGTCCCATCCTCAACAACCATATATGCAACCCCTGAATTATTTATCTGCTCGCTCTGATTGTATTCATCCACAACCACAAATGCGAATCTAAATGGGGTCCCACTTGAACTAAAGTTGCCTTTGGATATTTGTGTAGTAAATATATAATTTGGCGCACTTGCAGAGTGTATGCTTGAGTTAAACTGGCTCTTATTGGTCATCTTTATAAACTCCCCTCCAAGGTTTGGAGCAGGCCCATATCCTGTTTTAGAGTTATTCAACACAAAGAATGTACCATTTCCAAGAGCACTCAAGTTTATGCTTCCACCAGAATTATTATAAATCATATACACTTTGTGGATATTATAATCTGTTACAATTATGGTTATATTCATATCAGAGTCATTCTTTACATATGTATCTGTTGTAAATCCAGTTGACTTTGCATTAGCCCCATTAAACTCAGTTACATTAAGGCTTCCAGCTCTTGGAGGCAATCCATCAATACCCATTCTGTAGAGGACACTACTTGAGCCGGTTTTATTGCCATAAGCAGTAATGTTAAAGTCATACACTCCTTCAACACCAGAAGCTGTTGAAAGGTTAAATGTTAATGACAAGAATGCAATAGCAGTATTATTAAACGGGAAATTTCCAAAAGTATTAACAACACGATAGGTTAGTTCATTTGAGCTATTCATTGTAGTCCAGTTATAGTCAGTGCCATTAACAGCAAGCCCCATTGAATTGCTAGCCATTTGTGCTGCAAGATCAATAAGCCTATAGCCAGCAGGAATTGTTATATTCACCGCACTCACATTTGAGGTCTGAGCACTTGAAGTAAAGTTTATTGTAATGTTGAATACCTCTCCATTAGTATTCGCATTAATACCCCCAAATGTCCATCTGTCAAGATTCCCTATAACAAGGGTATTAGACTGTTCACCAGATGTATTAATCCTAGTTTTTAATCCATCAATCGTATAAGTTGCGCTTACGAAAGATACGCTAAAAAGAACTAGCAATAATAGTGTGGAATAAATTATGATTCTTTTTTTATTCATTTATATCTGCCTCCTTTTATTTTATGTTTATTATTTTAGTAAACAATGATTAATTTTTAAAATATGCCTATATATTTAAAGCTTTTGGCACACCCCCTGCAATGAAAAATCAGGGAAATCTGGCAAATGAATCTGAAAGAAACATCCAAATTGATCCAACTTTGGCTAGAAAGAAGAACAAGCCATGACCATTATATAAAGCTCCAGCTAGCAAGGGCAGGATTAATCCAGGGAGAGCTTAAGCAGTTTATAAGCTCCCCATCAGGATTAAAACTCCTGGACATAGGGAGTCATAGGGGGGGTTATTCAATCTTCTTTGCAAAGCTAGGATATAAAGTAACAGGCCTGGAAATAAGCAGGGAAAGAATAGCCACAGCAAAACAAGCAGCCAAAGAACATCATCTTGCTGTTGAATTTGTCCAGGGGGATGCCCGCTCCACCCTATTTAAGAATAACCAGTTTGACATAATAATCCTCTCAAACACTATTGAGCATATTCCAGACACAATCAGGCTTCTCCAGGAGTTGTACAGGATTCTAAAGCCCAATGGCATATTATATATACAATATCCCCCATACTGGGGATTTTTTGGTTCCCACACCTATCTCAAGTCTATCCCCATCCCCCTCCACTACCTTCCAGGAAAACTCCAGCCCCGGTTAATAAGCTGGCTTAATCTTGACTCAGAACCAATTGAGAGAGTAACAATCAGAAAACTTAAGTCTTTCTCAAAAACAATAGGCTTTAAAATCCTAAAAATCAAGACAACACCAGCAATAGCAGGAGAGCTAGCCTTGTTTTGCAAGGCAATACTTCAAAAACCAGATTTATAGAAAATGAAAGTCATCATAACAATTCCAGCGTATAATGAAGAGGCAAATATAGCCCAGACCCTGGAAGAGATAAAAAGAGTAATGTCCCAGACTAAATACAAATACGAGCTTCAGGTTGTAAATGATGGTAGCAAGGATAAAACAGCAGAATTAGCAAAAAAGCATGGCGCAGAGGTCATAGTTTTTAAAAGAAACAGGGGATTGGCAAAAACATTTCAGACAGAGCTTGAATATTGCATTAAAAAGCAGGCAGACATAATAGTTCATACTGACGCTGATGGGCAGTATAACTCAGCAGCAATTCCAGAGATGATTAAAAAAGTAGAGGAAGGCTACGACCTTGTTCTTGGAAGTAGGTTTAAGCAGGAAGTAAGCTACAAGAATGAGTTCTCAAAACTGCTAGGCAATATCATTTTTGCAAAAGTAATAAGCAGGCTAACCAACACAAAGATCACAGACTCAACCACAGGCTTCAGGGCATTCACTTCAGAGCTTGCAAAAGAGATTAAGTTCATCAACAGCTTTACTTATACACAGGAACAAATAATCAGGGCAGCAAGGCAGGGATTCAGGATTACAGAAATCCCTATTGAAGCAAGAAAGACGAGAAAAAGCAAGTTATTCAAAAACCCATTGCATTATGCAGTAAGAGCCTGGGTTAACATCCTGAGAATTTATAGGGACTACGACCCATTGAAGTTCTTTGTATCAATTGGTGCTTCATTATTCTCTTTTGGTGTTTTAATTGGAGTCTATTTTCTTTACATTCACTTCACAAAAGGCATTACCGGGCATCTGGGCTTGTTATTCCTGATGATAGCATTGTTAATGTCAGGCATTCAAATAGCCTTCTTTGGTTTTCTCGCTGATATGCAAAGAAAAGACTAAAGCCCCTCATAAACTTCCGATATTTTTTCCTCCATGACTTTCCAGCTGTATTCCTTAACGCATTTCTGCCTTGCTTTTTTTCCGTCAGCAATCCTCAGCTTTTTATTACTAGCATATTCAAGAAGGGCATTTTTCAGCCCGGTTATATCTCCTGAAGATATCACCTTTCCGCAGTTATTAAGTGCAAGTGGGATATCTGCTTTATCACTTCCAATGATTGCCTTGCCCATAGCCATTGCTTCAAATATTTTATACGGCATCTGCTTGTCCGCTGACGGATAATTAACATGGGGAACAGGGATAATATCAACAGCAGCCAGATATTCAGGGACTTTTTCATGCAGGACATAGCCTTCAAGGTAAATCCACCTGATTCTTTCCAGCCCTTCAATAAACCGCCTCACTTCAGGAGCAGGCTGGTTTTTGTCAGCACCAACAATAAGCAATTTCACATTGGGATTTTCCCTGTTTGCAAGCTTAACAGCCTCAACAATATCCATGATTCCTTTGTGCTTTTTCGGGTTTCCAATATAACCAACAATGACATCATCCCTGCTGAACCCATATTTTTTCCTTAACCTCTCACCCGAAAATTTTTCAGGGTCAAATTCTTCTGTATCTGCCCCGGATGGGATATAGGTCCCACCAAATATTTTTTGTAGTTTGTAACAGTCAACAATAATCCTGTCAGCATAAGGAATGAACTTCTCTAAAATTTTTTTCCCAAAATAACCCTCGCCAAAATACATATCAGAGCCAAGAAACATTGCCAGCTTAACAGGGTTATAGCTGAAGTAATTGTCAATGAAATGCCCTGTTTCCCAGTCATCTATGTCCAGAACAAGCTTCTTATTGCTTTTTGCCCTTTTCAATAATCCGGCACCAAAGCTGAACAACCTTGGCTTAAAGGCATGTATTACATCCCCGTTAATTTTATTCTTTACGCTATTAAGCGTGCTTAAATAAAAGGGAAAAATCTTTTTTTCTTTAACCCCCTTATAATCAGGAATTTCATTAACCAATGGCTTGTAAAAACCTTGTTTGTCAATAGGCCCAATAAGCTCAACATCATATTTTCTGTTAAGCA
>DATDYH010000113.1:0-16363 GCA_035289045.1 Candidatus Nanoarchaeia archaeon | reverse complement strand
TCCATAGGCCATGAATTTGTAAAAGGCCCAAATATAAACGCCGCCATTCATTATAACCATAGTTATTTCAGAGAAGGTAATGGACTAAGTCATGGGACCATCTTTTTTTCCAAACAGTTCCCCATAAGAGGTACAACCCTGTCTCCTAAATTGGCTATTGCAAAATCATTATCCAAGGGCTTTAAACATGAGGTTTATGGTGGATTAAATCTTAGGTTCTAATATGAGAAGCAAAACCGCAGAAATGATTTTAAATCAGATAACAGCCAGAGCAACACCTTATGTTATTACTTATGGCAGATTTCGTATCAGGGTGTCTCAGGAAGTTTATCCCCCAAATGAAGACTCTTTCTTTTTGGCAGATTATCTAAGAAATGGAAACTTTGGTGTTAGCAAAGGAGAAATGGTTTTTGATTATGGGGCTGGAAGCGGAATTTTATCATTAGTCTCTGCTGATTGTGGTGGGAAGGTTGTTGGGGTAGACATTAATCCTTATGCAGTAGATTGTGCTAGGGACAATGTGCGAAGGCATGGTTTAATAGAAAAAGTTGAAATAAGGCAAGGAGGGCTTGAAGCATTACATAACCAAGAAAAGTTTAATCTAGTTGCTGCTAACCTTCCATTTGAAGATGCTGCTCCAAGAAATATACTAGAATATTCAGTTTATGACCCAAGGTTTAAAATGAGGCGAGATCTTTTTAGCAATATGGAAGGGCTTTTAGCACCTGCTGGACGAGTGCTATTTACTTATTCTGCAAGAGTTCAAGAAATCGCACCAATAGAGAGACTGAGCACAGGGTTTAAAACAAGAGTTATTGATAAAAGAAGAATAGATAATGATTTATACTTTATATATTTGATTACAAGGTAATCTGCTAGATTTTTTGACATAAAAGCTTATCCACCTTTCTTCTAAGTCCACCACCCGATAAAATATGGTTAAACCAAGAAATTAGATGTAAGAGCTTAGATGTAAAATCTCTGCGTTCTGCACAATTCTTTTACCTCTGCCCAGTCTTCAAACTTATCAGGAAGCATCATCATCTCAAGCATAGTAACTCCGCTTCTATATTTAATCCCTTTACAATCTCCAGACAAAATTCTCCTTAGCGATTCATCACTCCCCATCCCAATTGTCCCATTACCGCTTACCCCTCTCCCGGAATTAAACTCAGCAGGTGCATGAATATAACAACTTTCACCACTCATCTTATTCCTCCTGCCAATGCTCATTCTTTCGTACATAAAAAATAAAAGAAGAATTTCTTCTCCTTCATTCTGTTTTCTTTTCCACTAATGCTTTTCTTTTACAAAAGAAAAGAAGCTTATTGCTTCTTTACCAAGTCAATGCACATCCCGGCAGCAACAGTAGCTCCAGCATCTCTTATGGCAAACCTTGCCATATGCGGAATGTCCTTTTGCTTTTCCAGGCATAAGGGCTTGCTTGGTTTTACCCTTACTATTGCAGCATCTCCGGTTTTAAGCATGTCAGGATGCTCTGCAATAACCTGCCCTGTAGCAGGGTCAATCTTCTTAACCAGTTCTATAAACTGGCAAGCTACCTGTGCAGTGTGTATATGGAACACTGGTGTGTATCCAGCTGTAATAACAGTTGGGTGGTTCAAAACAATTATCTGTGCTGTAAACTCGCTTGCAACTGTTGGTGGGTTTGAAGCCGGGCCTAAAACATCCCCTCTTGTAATGTCTTTCTTGCCAATCCCTTTGACATTAAATCCAATATTGTCCCCTGGCTCTGCCTGTTGAATCTGCTCGTGGTGCATCTCAATTGATTTAACCTCTCCAGGCACACCCTTACCTTCTCTTCCAGGAACAATCATTACCTTGTCACCAACTTTCATAATTCCTGTCTCAACTCTGCCAACAGGAACAACTCCAATGCCAGTAATATTGTACACATCCTGGATTGGCAGCCTTAATGGCAGGTTAGTTGGTTTTTCAGGCGGATGGAATAAATCAATCAACTCAAGTAAGGTTGGCCCATTAAACCAACTCATCTTGTCAGATTTCTTACAGACATTTTCACCATTTAATGAGCTTAATGGAATAAAAGTAATATTCTCTGTCTTATATCCAGCTGTCTTCATCACAGCCTGAACATCTTTCTTAACCTGCTCAAATTTCTCATGTTTATACCCGACAGCATCCATTTTATTTACAGCAACAGCCATCTGGTTTACACCAAGGGTCTTGCAAAGCCAGATATGCTCTTTTGTCTGTGCCATCACTCCATCAGCAGCAGCAACAACAAGAATGCCAGCATCTGCCTGGCTTGCACCAGTAATCATATTCTTGATAAAATCCCTGTGCCCTGGAGCATCAATAATTGTAAATTCATATTTATTAGTTACAAATTTCTTATGGCTTAAGTCAATTGTAACTCCTCTCTCTCTTTCTTCTTTCAAATTATCCATAACAAATGCAAACTCAAACCCTGCTTTTCCCAATTCCTGGGCTTTTTCTTTCAGCTTCCTCATGGTTTGCTCATTAATATTTCCAGAATCATACAGCAGCCTGCCCACTGTAGTGCTTTTTCCATGGTCAACATGGCCTACGAATACAAGATTCATGTGTGGTTTTTCTTTAGCCATTTTCTATCCTCATCCTCCATTTGCAAGTATCAATTTATGAGTTAAAACGCTAAATTCCACCACTCTTTGAGTAGTGGTTTACTGCGTAAACCACATATCAGCCTGTGGAATTTGGCGTGCTCAAGAACAAGTATGGTGCTTATGGCATCATACCCTTAGTCCATGACTAGGGTTCTTGACACAATGATTAACCCCAGTCTTTGAGCTATATTCACTCTTTATAAATTTTGCTATCCTCTGTTTTTAAAGAGCTTAACATGAGAAGCATCACCCAGCAATACATTTGTGAAAGAATCCCCTTGGTGAATATTTATCTCGCTTAATCGCTGTTATTTAACCAACTATCTTTTTATAACAATACCATTCGCTTGTATGTTGAATTTGCTCTCTTAATTGTGTTAATAAATCTTTACCAACATCAAGCGAACTGTAATCTAAATTTTGTATTGGACAAGATCCAACGCATTGGTGTTTTGTAAAATATTCACAACCCATACAATCATCTGATTTTAAAGAAAGATCCCTGAAAATAGTCCATGCTGAATCATCTCTCCAGATATCTAAAAACCTAGACGCATCATGAATGGAGAATGTTCCTGCTAAAAAAGGTCTCCTTAATTTAGGATCAGCTCTAAGGTCAACTGCAGGAGAGTATGAGCACCCATATACAACAAACTCTTTCTTTTCTGCATCATAATCAAGGTTAGTCCCTTCTCTGCCTGCTGCACAAGATGATCTCTTTCTAAAAACCGGATCAGCATAAATCTTCTCTTTGTAATCAGTTTCTAAAGTAGTTGTTACTCTTATTCCTAATTCTTCCTTTACCCTAACCAGATCTTCTATAACCCCCCTGAATTCCCCTGCAGTGACCATATCATCTATGACTCTAGGGTCTCTCACCTGAGGGCGTAATGGGATTACTGTGATGCTTTCTGCACCTAATGACCTCGTAAGCTCTCCGAGTTCATACATCTGCCCTTTATTCTCCTTGGTAAGAACAGTAGTCAGCCTAAGCCTCGTTGCAGGGTTTCTTGATTTTAAATATCTTAAATTTCTAACTATTCTATCAAAAGTATTTGACCTGTACCTATTATGCGTTTCCCTATTGCCATCAATGGAGCAAATGACCCAAAGATTACTTTCCTCGCACAATGCATCCAGTGTTCGTTGACTCATAACACCATTAGTAGCAACTGAAACATATACATTCTTTTCTTGAAATTTATGTAAAATATCAAAGAAATCAGGATGTAATGTGGGCTCTCCACCTGTTAATCTTGCTTCAATTAATCCTTTCTGGCCCATAAACTCAGCTACATCCATTACTGCATTTGTAGGAACATGAGCCCCATCTTCTCCAGCTTTTATGAAACAAGTAGGACATTCAAGATTACAGTATCGTGTAATCTGAAAATAAATCCTTCTTGGGAATCTTGTATGTGTTTCAGGTGTTTCTCCTGTAAAAATTGTTACACCTTTTGTTTCTATTCTTTGTATTGGCTCTTCTATAGCTGATTTTTCTTTAAAATCTTCTGGCAAAAATAATTTAAACTCTTCTTCAGTTATAGCAACAAGCTTGCCTGTTTCTGTATCAAACTTAGTAAATTCATCAAATTCTGGATGTTCTTTGTAGAGTTTAAGCATTTTTATTTCCTAATTGCCTTATTTGATATTCACTAGTCTGCCTATCACCAAACAATGGCTGACAGGAATAACAATCTTTGCATGGTAAAGCTTCTCCAAAAGGAAGATTTGAATAATCACTACCCAATTCTGCTCTCCGGAGAAAAGTTAATTTAGGTCCATGCCAGATTTCAGCTATTGATTGTTCTCTTAAATCTCCTAGTATTAATGAAGGATCTAAATGTTCTTTGAAAAGCTCATTAAAGCAAACTACAGCATATCCATCAACACCTATATTAAACCTAGCCCAGTGCACTAAGCATGCCTCATGTCTATGTTGTCCGATTTCTAATAATTCAGGAATCATCTTATTATACGTATGATAGCTTCTTACAAATGAATCATCAACCAAGCCCGAAGCCTTCCAATATCTTACAAATTCTTGATCAGCTGCCTTATCCAAAGATTCTACCCTACTAACCAGCAGGCGAGTAGCAAGATTTTTACCTGCAACATAATCATGCATTCTCCTTATATTTTCTGAAACCAATTCAAAAGCATTAATACCTTTTGTTGCTCTATAATCTGCTGGGGTTGTGCTATTGACAGAGACCTCAACAACAGAGGTATTATCGCAAATAGATTCTAACAGACCGGTATCGTTGGTTACCGCACATGTGAAAATCCATGATCTCACATTACGGTCATGAGTAAACCTTAAAGCTTCAGTCAGGTCATCCCAAATAAGCGGCTCACCAACTGAATGTACCCTAACAGTTGAATGAGGATATTGCGATATTTCTGCAACAATTTTCTTATATACCTCTAAATTAATTCCCATCTTTCCAAACCTTTGTTTACGCTTGCTAGACTCTGTAGTTCCAATAGGACAATGCACACAGCTACAATAACAGTCACCCCTATAAACCTCTATGTTTATTATATTTGGAAATTTAAACTCTTCTTCTGTTCTGAATCCCAATGATTTGAAATCAACATCTTTGCTCATTTTTATCAGCCCCAACCAGCATTATTTCAGCATTTTGAATATCTCCATATCTATTAATATTTATGAAAGGGATATTTAGCGCATAAGTATCATACCTATCTGCTAAATCATCCATCGCAAATGCAAATGCTTTTTCTTCTCTATCTTTTACAGTTTCATAAAGCACATCAAGAAATGCTTTCTGCATAGCCATATTATAAACAAGCACCGGGTCACTCATATTCGTGCTTGAGCCCAGTATTTTATTTCTCTTTACCCTAACCCTTTTTACTGTTTTAGGCTCGCCCTGTTCTAAAGTAAAAGTTGCATCAGCACTCATTTGCAAATGGAATTTAATTATTTTTTCTATTTGAGATGGAATAAGGATATTATCTCCACAAAAGCAGTAAAATGTTCCTTTTCCTAAATATTCTCTTAAAGTGAACAGTGGCTGTTCTGGACCTTTGCCAACAGATTCAAAGTAATGTATATTAACCCCAAATCTTGAGCCATTTTCAAAATACTCTTTAATCATATGACCTAAATATCCAACATTTACCCAATATTCTCTGATGCCTGCTTCTAAAGCGTTTCTTATCAAATGTTCTAATATGGGTTTGCCAGAAACTTCAACTAATGGTTTAGGTCTAGATTCAGTTAGTTTGCCCAACCTACTTCCTCTTCCGCCAGCTAATATTATTGCCCTCATTTAAGTTCTGCCTCTAAAGTAATGGTCAACCTTATCTTTTATCTCTTTTGATATAGGATCAATTTCACCAGATGTATCAATGAATATTAAACCAGCAATAAGTTTTCCTAAACCTTCAAAATTTCTCTTGACTCTAGCAGTATAATCTGGTTTTTCATTTGCATATACTACTCCGCCCTTTTCAGGCGATCTTCTAATTACACGTTCAAATGCGGCATCCACATCGCAATGTAATACAAATGGCAAATCTGATTGCGGATCAAAATTTACTAAAGAGAGTAATTGTGGTAATTCATCTATATTTTGAGCGTGATATGCTATATGTGAAAGATAACTCCTATTTTGCAATACAGCTATATTTGGATCTTCTAATAAAGGTAAAATTTTCTGGTATGTAAAATATCTTCTGCCAGCTGTCAAAAATAACAATGAACAATCCCTATCTGATTTTAATTCTGGATGTGCCCAGAGATATTTTGGAACTTGCCTAAACGGATCCTCTCTTTTTTGAGTTAGTTGGGCAATATGCCTACTTGCATACAATGGGTCACTTTGCATATATTCTGCTAAAAGCTCTTTTTGTTTATCTTTTCCAGCTCCACTATGACCATCAAATGTAATCAAAACACCATTCCTTTGAAAATATCTTTCCTCAGGCTTTTTTAATTCAAAATGGATGAGTAGAAATTCATATAATCTATCAACAGAGTCTCTTGATTCATCGAGAGATTGCGCAAATCTAATAGTCTTTTTAATATCCATTTCACCATTCCCTCATCATTTTTTCCACAACAGATTCAATAATTTTAGTAGTGGATTTTGCCTCTGCATCAGGCCTAGGCGGAAAAATTACAACCTTGCCACCATGTGCCTCAACTAGTTCCATTTCTTGCCTTACAATCTCTTGTGACCTGTCAGCATTTGCCTTAAAGAAATAATCTGGTCTTAATTCTCCTAGAACAGCAAGACAATTTGGCTCTTCAAGAGGGATTATATAATCAACACTACAAACACTACATATCATATCTAACCTTTCATTAATATTCAAGACAGGCCTGCTTTCTCCTTTTTTTGCCCTTATATTTACATCTGATAAAGTTAATGCAACTAATAGAAGATTAGGATACTGGCTAAGAAATTGCTTTGCATAAGCCATCCCTCTGATATGGCCAAGATGCAATAAGTCAAAACATCCTGAAACAACCCCAATAGTAGCAGATTTTCTCTGGCTCTCATTTAAAAAAGGAGCTTTAAGTACTCTTTCAGATAAGCTATAATCTGGGTTGACTGGTACAGCTCCTACTTTTGTTTGAATTCTCCTTCCTATTTCATTCTGAGCAGTTGTAGCCTGTTGCAAATATCTTAATAACTCATCTTTTTGTCTAAAATAACCTGAGTATTCTGCAAATTGCTCAGGAGTATACACTCCTAAATTTTTAATATCCCTTATTATTTCTCTGGCTCTCATTTTCCTTTTCCTGCAAGCTTTCTTTCTTGGACAAACCTTGAAATATTAACATCCTTTATACAATAAGGATCTCTCCCACTAATATCTCCTTCTAAAAAGTAAGCCATTGCAGGACAGCCCCCATTACATCTGACTTTGTGATAATCACAATCTGCGCATCCTTCTCTTGTCAAATCTCTGATTCTTTTTAATAATGGTGAATTGTGCCATATATGAAGCAGGTCTCTGCCTCTTATATCTTCTCCCATTAGTTCCTCAGCATTTAAAAAATAACCGCAAGGAGCCATTCTAGCATAAGCATCAATATTTAGTCCAGATGTTCCTAATGGACACTTAGAATTATCAAAAGGAAATGGGGCATAGCCTGTTATTTCCCCCCCCTTCCCATCTTGTGTTCTTTCACAAAATATATCATAATTGACTCTAATTGTGCCTTGTATTAACCCCAATTCATCTCTCATTCTTTGTGCTTCATATGCTGCCTGAACAACTTCTTCAGGAGGAAGCATTTCGTCTATTTTTGCCCTACCGCTCAATCTCATTAGCCCAAAGCTTATTTTGAATTCGTAGCCATGTGCTAGTCTAATCATATATTCCATATGAGGCATTGTTGACCTCATCAATACTACATTTATTGTTGGATTTGTAGGATCTGATGCTGTCTTATTATAATCAGCTACCCTTTCAATAGTTCTGATAGCACCTGTATAATTTCCTGCCCACCTTATTCTATCATTAACCTCTTCAGGTCCGTCTAAGCTTATCCTTATGTCTTTAATGCCGCTAGAAAGGATCTGCTCAAGCTTTTTCTCATCAAACATGCCGTTTGTGTTTAAGCCAATTTCTATCCCTGCTTCATTGAGCAAATCAACAATATCAAAAAAATCTTGTCTTAGTGTTGGTTCTCCTCCAGTCAGTCTTATATAGTAGCCGCCTAGGGCAGCGAACTGCATGATGATTTCTTCAATTTCTGAAAAGGAAACTTCTTCTTTATTCCATTTTGGTGAATTGGAATCCATAAAACAGTCTGCGCATGCTCCATTACAATGTTTTGTTAACTCCCAAAAAATACTATTTGGGCTTGAAGCAGCATCTGTCAAAAGAGGATACCCTTTTTCTGTTACATCAACAATCTGCACTTTAGCAGCTTTGTCTTCTAATTGTAATAATTCTTGTTTTTTACTTTCGTATTCCTGTGGTTTGAGAAATCGCATTCTTCCTACTGCTGTATCTACAAAAAGACCGCCAAATGATTCCTTTTTTAATATTAGTCTTCTATCTTTCATACAAACCCCCTGTGATGTTGTGGAGTTCTCAAATATTCAATGACTTCATTATACTTACTCATAGGATGAGTACAAAACCCAATACATTTAATCCTGTGGGTTCTATCTATAATTTCTTTTCTTTTTTCACCATGCCATAATCTTTCAAATGTATTCCCACTTCCATAATCTAAAGTGCCTATGCTCCATTCTTCAATAAATCTAAGATTGCAGCAGGGATAAACGTTCTTGTTCGCTGCTACAACAGCTAATAGAGGAGAAGCCAAGCATCTTTCAGTGACATGTTCAATTCCATTTGCTCCTTTCTGCATGTATTTTCCTCTTCTTGGTGAGTCTCCTCTTGAAGAAAAATATTCTGATTCGCTATCAGATATCCAATAATCTATAAAAATCTTCATTTTTCCTTTATAACTATTTTTCCCTTTTTCAAATGTCGCTAAGAGTTCTCTTTTTTGTTTCACATTCATTGTGTTTTGTCTTCCTACCTCTTCAAAAAATGGGGGTCTAAAAAAGACGTAATTTACCCCAAGATTGTCACCTAAGTTAACAGCTTCTTCAACCATCTCTATTAATGAATAGTCCATTGCAAAAGAAATCCCAGTTATTGGGTGTCTTTGCCCCAGGCTGTCTCTTAACTCTACCATCTCTTTAACTCCAGCGACAATATTATCAAAATCATTACTTTTATGAACCCCCCTATGAGAGTCTGGTGTTGGACCATCAACACTTACCCGTACATAACTAGCATTTTTTGTTATTGGCTTATGTAATTCAAGAAGTCTACCCCCATTCGTTACTATACCTACCTCAAATCCTAATTCTTTTGTTTCTTCCAAAATTTCGGCGTATGATGGATGAAGAGTTCCTTCTCCACCACCTTTAAAGACCATACCCTCGATTCCTAAATCTTTTAATTCCCTAAGCAATTCTGAAACAAAATTTCTTTCAAGTGAATGGCTCATATGCTTAGGATCAACGCACCATCCGCAATTATGGTTGCAGTAACTAACTAAATCAAGTTCAACACTTACTGGAAAAACATCTTCCCCTCTTGCAATAGCTTCTAGTTTATCCATATGTGTCGCCCATTTGTAGGGGCTTAATTCAATATCCTCAAATGAATCTCCAAATACCATGTTTTCTACCATTAAGCTACCTGCTTTATTACGCGGAGGTGCAAATCATTAATCTTGCTGCACCCTGCCTTAAGCATATCTAAATCATACCAATCCCCACCCCTAATCTCATTTTTATCCACTAAAAGTAAGTTTTGGTTTCCTTTTATTCTAACTAAAAAGAACAATAATTTTGAATTAAAAAAAGTATCAATATCATCAGCATAAAATAGAGTACATTCAGTTTTTACAGGATTTTTGTTTATAAGTTCTATATAAAAACCAGTCTCCTCCAGAAATTCCCTTTTTAGCCCATCAAATATTCCTTCATGTTCTATACCCCCGCCCGGCAACTCTAATTCGTCTTTCCATGTTGGCTTTACCAAAAAAATCTTATTCCGGTCTATAGCTATGCCATAAGCAGAAGTTCTATTTATTACCCCCTTTTCTTTAGGCTTTGTTACTTTATTCCCTTTCCTGTCTGTAAATTCCAGCCCCATTTACTTTGCCACCTCACTTTCACTCATATGCTTTGCTCCTCCTGATTTAAGTATTTTGGTTCCTACTTCAAGCCATCTCTTAACATCTTCAGGATTAAAATTCTTGTGTCTTAAGGCAAAACATGTTCTTCCATCCCTTCCCATTTGTACATAATCAGCAAAGTCTGCATGGACAATTGTATAGCCAAATCTTTCAGGGAATTTTGCAATAGCAGTTCCTGGATAAGGAATTAAAGGATACACTGCAAATTCATCTATGCCTAACTGTACAGCTCTTTTAAATGATTGCTCAACTATTTCATCTGTATCAAAAGGTAAGCCCACCATAAATGAGGACCTGACTACTAATCCATTGGCTTTAGCAATTTGCACATTGTCTTCATAACCTGCCTGAGATTTTTTACCGATTATCTTTAAATTAGGGGGGTATAATGATTCTAAGCCAAATGTGACATGAACACACCCGGCTTCTTTTAATAGTCTAGAATTCCTTTCATTTAGATCCTCTATTCTAGCAAAAACACGAAAAATAATATCAAAGTCTCTCATTTTTATTAATAGCTCTTCGAGATTAGGATTTCCTGTAAAATGGTCATCGTTAAATCGGTAATATTTGTATAAATCCCTCATTGTTCTTATCTCTCTAAGGACATTGTCTGGGCTTCTATATCTCACCACCCTATTCCCACCCCCCATAACTACACTATTGCAATGGGCACAATGGCTTTTACAACCCCTTGAACTTAGCAAGGAGATTACTTGATTGCCCATTAATTCTCTTGAGTAGGTTATAATATCAACAAGATCTCTTGCAGGAAAAGCATAAGTGTCTATATCTAGCCTGCCTACACCTTTTTGTATACCCACTAATCTTGAGCCGCTGACAAAGGAGTCAATACAATCCTTAAAACTGTCTTCTCCCTCACCAACAACAACTGCATCTGCTCCTGAATCATCATATGTGAATTCAGGAATTGCTGATGGATTAGGACCGCCTATAACAACATAAGCTAGTCTATTTTTCCTTTTGATATGCCGGATCACCTCCTTAGCGTACTGATAATTAGTGCAAAAACTGGATACACCATAAACCCCAGCATCTGGAACCTTCCCTATTCTTTCTTTAATTTCTAACTCAGACATAGCCCCGCTCATATCATAAATAGAAACATCTTTGTAGCCTCTTTCCCTTAAATTAGCTGCTATATAGAGAAGACCTAACGGCGGTTCAACTCTATCATCATTCACGCAGTTGGAAGGCGGATTGAGTAATGCTACTCGCGTTAATTTGCCCATTTTTATTCACTTCTGAATAATGGCTTTGATTATATAAACATTTAGATTCTTGATTTGTGTAAGAGTATATTATTGATAAACTTAACCACCCAATTAACCTCTCCTCGGCAAAGACCCAGCATACCTATTTAATTCTCCCCCACTAATCTTCCTGTTCTCAGGAGCATACGGCCTTCTGCAATACCCGCATCTTATCTCCCCATCATAATAGAACTTCCCTGGAACATCCTCTTTCACAACTCTTGTAACGCAGTTGTCATTCCCGCAAAGCAGATAAACAAACTTCTCAGCAACACCCCCATTTCTTATTAAATTAACAGTAGGCTCTCCTGAAATCAGGGCTATTCTCTTTAACTCTCTCTCACTAAGCCCATGGAGGTTTGTTTTTAAAAAAGATTTGGCCTTTCCCTCTCCACCACCAGCAACACTTGCAGTAATGCAGCTATATCCCCCCTCAACAAGCATTAGCTCTCTTGCAATTTCTTCAGCACTAGCAGGCTTTAAATGGTCAAGCACCAGCCCATCTTCTATGTTCCTGACAATTTTCTCACCATTTCCATCCTTTCTGCCCCCTTCATTAACCTCTCTGAAAATCCTGTTATTGCTTCTGTTAATCTCAGGATTCAGCACGCCCCTAAACAAGGTATATCCTTCTTCAGGCATCATAAGATAGAGCAAAGCCTTTCTGACAAAAATACCGTTCTCAGCCTGCTCTAAAAACCCCTGGCAACCCATGTAGTAAACCAGATTATCAATCTCAGCAAGCTGGCTATTGATAGGCAATGGATGCAGTATCTTTCCTTTAAATCTCTCTAGCCTTTCAGGAGTAATTCTGTACCTTTGCAGAAGCTCTCTCACCTCCTGGGCGCTTTTTCCAACAATCCTCTCTGTCTGTGGCCTTGTCATATAGTAAAACCCACAGTTTTCAAGCACATCTTCCGGAGTGTCAAGCCTTTCTACTTTAACACCCCTGTTAATTAGCAATCTTTCTAAATCCCCAGGCATTTTAAAAAAATCATCAGCAGCCCAGAATATGCTCACATTGTCAAACAAAGCTAAAGCCTGGCTTAAAGACCTTATTGTTCTACCATGCATTAAATCCCCTCCAAGCCCGACCCTAATTCCATCTAATCTATTGTCATTCAAAATGTGTAAAGTAAAAGCATCAAGCATTGCTTGCGTAGGATGCTCATTCATCCCATCCCCCCCATTAATAACAGGCACATCAGAAACATCAGCAGCCCACTGCACAGAGCCATCTAAAGGGTGCCGCATCACAAGAACATCAAAATGGTTTGCATTATACATTAAGATAGTATCTCTTATGCTCTCCTGTTTTACAACAGAAGTCCCCTCTATCCCAGAGAAGCCATCACTGCATCCGCCAAGCTCTGTAATTGCAGTATTAAAGCTGGTCCTTGTTCTTGTGCTTGGCTCATAAAACAGCTCAGCAAGCCTTCTTCTTTTTAACCTTCCTGAAAACAAGTGCCTGTTTTCGCTTTTCTCATGGTCCCTCATCATCTCTGCACATTTAAACAATGCAAGAAAATCATCCCTGTTAAAATCATTTATTGAAATAACATCCCGGTCAATAAACCTGTTTTCCATTAAAATAAGCATACATAGCCTTCTCTTTTTATCTTTTTATATTCTAAAAAAAGAGTGTTGAAAGAAATAGTTTCCAATACCTAAAACCCAAACATTTATCAACCAGTAAATCATCTAGCCAATATGCCATTTGGGTTAGAAGACTTGGGAATCCTGGTTCTTGGTATAGTCCTGGGTTATATTCTTGGTGAAATGCTTAAAGGCATAGGCAACAAAACAGCAAGGGTGACAGGCACGATTCTTGTTGGGGTATTGAATTTCTCAGCAACATTATTAAAAGAAACTCCAAGATACCTCCCAATAATTGGCTGGGGAATATTTTTTGGGCTTGCAGTAAGCTTAATTATCAGCAAGGATTAAGAATATACAGATTAAAAATGCAATAAAACAGCTCAATTAAAAAACCTGTCAAAAATCAGTTAGCAGTATGCTTGCTTATCCTGTATCTTTCTCTATCTTTTTCAGAATTAACCTTTTCAAAACTAAGCTGGTATAACCCACCCAAAAAGAGACTGCCATAATTAACAGACTTTCCATCAAGTTGTCCTGCATAAGCCCTTCCTTCTTCAACAGAAGAAGCAATTCCGGTGCTTTGTAATAATTCAACAAGCTCATCCCGGCTAACACTTCTTTTCCTTCTCCAACGCCCAAGCGCAGCTCTCTTAAATACTCTCGCTCCATCCAGCTCTCTTTTTTCTTTCCACTCCTTATCAGAAATCCTTATCACCACCTCTTCTCTTCTAAGTTTTGAAGCTCTTTCAAAAAGCTCGCCAATATTTCTTATTTCATACACACTATTTCCAAAAACTATAAGGCTTAAAAACCCATTTGTTTTAACAAAAGCATGGAATCTCTAGAATTAGACATAAAAAAACTTGCCAACAAGCAGCAGTCACTAATTCTTCAGAGGTTTTTCAAGACAGGCAAAGGAGAATATGGGCATGGAGATATTTTTCTTGGCATCAAGGTTCCTGAGACAAGAAAGCTTGCAGACAAGTACTGGCAGGAATTAACCATTGATGAAGTCCAGGAATTATTAAACTCAAAAATCCATGAAAAAAGATTATTGGCATTATTGATTTTAATCAACAAGTATAATAGCTCAGATGAAACAACTAAGGAAAAGTTCTTTAATTTCTATCTTTCAAACAAAGCCAATATCAACAACTGGGATTTAATTGATTTATCAGCCCCGCACATTGTAGGAGATTTCCTGCTTAACAAAGACAGGAAGATTCTTTACCAGCTGGCAAAATCAAAAGACCTCTGGGAGCGAAGAATCTCAATACTATCAACCTATAAGTTCATAAAAAACAACCAGTTTGATGATACTTTAAAAATCTCTGAAACCCTTCTAAAAGACAAGCACGACTTAATCCATAAGGCAGCAGGCTGGATGCTAAGGGAGGTTGGAAAAAAATCCATTGAAGCAGAAGAAGAGTTTTTAAAAAAGCACCATAAGAAGATGCCAAGGACAATGTTAAGGTATGCAATAGAAAAATTCCCAGAGGAAAAAAGAAAGGCATATCTTCTCAGCCAGGATTAGGATGAAGTAGCTCCCAGAAATCTTTATAAACCCCTGTTTTCCAGTAATCATAGGACGGCCATAGGGGCCTGGTTCCACCCGATCCCATTTCGAACTCGGAATGGACTTCAGGAGCTCAGTCCGCGAGAGAGTTAAACAGGTCTCCGTTCCTTGCTGTACTGCATTCATGTGCGGGAACCTTGGAAAGCTGTCCACCTTTTTTATCATGGGATCGAGAGCTCCATTTTTAATCTTTCAAATTCATCCCTATGCTTAGAAGTTATTTTAAATGTTCTTATCATTAAATCAAGCTTTTTAACTTTCTTAGGATGTTTAAAACCAATAGACTCCTTAAACTTAAGGATGTTGCCTTTTCCAGTAATACCCAGCACATAAGCTGAATCTCTTTTACTTTTAGCGTGATTTTTGATAATCTTATTAGAATCAATAGAAAAATCCTCAATTAGTATCTTTTTAACCTCGTTAAGAATTTGTAAGGAATTAGAAGTCAATGTTATGCCCCTTTTCCACTCTTTTGTTTTGCTAAATATCCTTAAGGCAACACATCCTTCATCATCATAGAAAGCTCTTAAATATTCCCTCTTTAAAGAAGAATCAGAATTTACTACCTCTTTAGGAATATGTATAGCATTGCTTCGATAGTCTTCAAGATATTGGTAAAAAAGGCTGACAAACCTCTTGCCAGAAACATGGACAAAAGGTGTGCCAGAATTTGTTATCCCCTCTGTAAAATGCACAACTCCAAATTCTTGTTGGATATCTTCTTTAAACTCTTCACGAAGCTCCACACAGGTATTATTATAGCGAATAGCCCTATGATTAACATAACCATCCCCAGATAATTTTGCGATACACCTTACTAATGAGATTGATACCATAAGATAAAGAAGTAGTATCTATTTATATTGCTGACCCGCGCGGTTGTCCCTTGTCCGTTGTTTTTAATATATAGTTTAGAGAATATACTTATATTGGAAAGCTGTCCACCTTTTTTCATCCTTTGGATGCAGAGGGTTGATATGTTCAGCTTGCTGAACACTTGTTACTTTAGTAACATAGAGGGAGACGCAGGTAGCCCTTATTTATGGGATCGAGAGCTCCATTTTTAATTTTTCAGTCAAATATCATTAGGCAGCCTGTTTATCCTGGCTCTTGCATCTCTTGAAACCGGGCTAATGCCATTAAGTATCATTGCAGTTAAAAAACACATCCTGTCAAGAATATAAACTCTTTTAGTACCATCAGCAACAAAAACAACTTTTCCATCAATCCCATTTTCACATAAATAGCACACAAACCTGTCATCAAAACCTTGGCTGTCACACATAACAGCCTTAACTCCATCATAAAAAATTTTCCCTACTAATGTTTCTTTTTCTTCGCCTTCAAGATACCCTCTTCTTATATTCATCCACAGCAAAGCACAACAGAAGTTTTTAAGCTTTGCAGGTCATATTATTTTTTCTCCTCCTTTCCAGCCCACTTGGAAACAAGCACTATTCCAAGCACAGCTATCCCGGAAACAACCAGGGTCAGGATTGTTTTGTACATTATCCCAGTGCCTTCGCTAAGGCTTAAAGCTTTCAGCAAATAGTCAATCCATAAAGTAAGCAAG
>DATDYH010000112.1:0-2452 GCA_035289045.1 Candidatus Nanoarchaeia archaeon | reverse complement strand
CCAGCCCCCAATAACAATAAACCTAAAGCCCTCCTGCTTAAGCTCCTGCAAAATCACCCAGCTTTTTTCAGTAAGCATACTATTCCAGAATTCCATGAAGCTTTCCCTCCATCTCCTTTATAAATTCCCTTGCATACCATTCCTTTAAATTCCATAAATCAACAAAAGTATTTGCAATAGTTGTTGTTTTCCCATACCTCTCCATAAGCAACTCTTTCTTCAGAACAACAAGATTAGGCACCCCTTTCACAGCAGGAAATCTTTTTTTTAGCTCATCTCCCCCATACACATACACCTCGCTATAATCAGCAGGCACATCCTTAAACAAAAACTTATAAGCAGTATATGCCCCAAAAACAGCATCATCAGGCATGCTCTTCTCAATCTCAACAACAGGTTTTTCCACCCTTGTAGCATAAACAATATCTCTTTGTAAATCCCTGGCGCTTGCCCAGTAATACAGAATTTTTTTCACATCCACAATATGCAATGCTCTTGGCTTTATTACAACAGCCCCCATTCTCTCCAATACTTTTACCGCAGCATTCACAGTGCTTAAAGATACTCCCAAGCTTCTAGCCAGCTCTGCCTGGGTTGATATTTTTGTTTTTTTCTCAATTGCTTTATACAAAAGCTCCAGATACACAATTTCAATCTTTTTCATCTTTCTATTTAAAAAATAGTTATTTATAAATCTTTCGGTAAAATAAGAAAGATATTTAAATACCCAATTAAAAAACATAGTGGTCTGGAAGAGAAAATAAACTCGTATTAATATTCTATCTGCTTTTATTAATATTCTATCTGCTTTTCTTCAAATATCTCTCATGCTCTTTTTTGTATTTTTTGAAAAACCACTGGGCGAATATATGCTCATTATTTTTAATCTGCGACCTCTCAAGAGAGTTGTAATAGCTGCTTCTATTCTCATAAGTAATATCAAGCATAGGATAACCATATTTGTTCAGCACAAAGTTCATCATAAGCCTTGATAGCCTTCCATTTCCATCCCCAAAAGGATGAATTGTCACAAATCTTAGGTGGACAAGTGCTGCTAGTTCAACAGGATGTAGCTTGCCCTTATTTTTATTATACCACCTAAAAAAATCCCTTAACATCAGGTTTATTTCAACCGGGGTGCAAGGCACAAACTTACTGCCAGAAATAGCAACGCCATGAGCCCTGATTTTTCCAGCAATACCTGTATTAGTGATACAAAATAACCCCTTATGCCAATACAAAATCACATCCATAGAAAGCTCCTTTTTATAGCTCATCATCTCATAAAATATCTTCTTATGGGCCTCAGCCTCTTTAACATCCCTTACAGGTTTTTCTTTAGGAGTTACCCCCATTTCCAATAAATTAGCAGTCTCCCTTAGTGTTAGTTTAGATCCCTCTATCCTCTGGGTATCGTAAGTAAATCTAATCATAAATGTATCTAATTCCTTCTCCTTGTCTGACCTAGGCATGGCCCTGGTCTCTTTAGAAAAGCCTTTTTTTATCCCATCAAATGCCTTATACCACTTATCTTCGTAAATCTCATTAATAAACTCTCTTTTAATCTCCTCAATATTCCCGGGAATCTCCTTCCCAAGATACAACTCTTTTCTCTTTACAGCATTTCCCTCTCTAAAGGAATGTTCCAGGTAGTAATACTCCTTACCTTCTACAATCTTCTTTCTTAAGTTCACCATAATATAGCTTACCCCTACAAATACATAAATCTTTCTGTTTAGCCAAAATGTGGGGGTAAGCATGCATAAGATTAAAAAGCCTGAAAAAAGCATAGTTATCTGGAAAAGGCCTGAGAATTCAAAAACAAGTTAAGCTAATCTTTTATTAATCACCCCTTCACCCCTACAACTTAAATTTGCTCAAATAATCCTTAATGTTTCTCAGTTCTTCCTGGATTGCTTGTCATTCAGTTTCCTTTCTTCTTCCTTTCTTCTAAAATCCCTTACCTGGACCGCAGCACAATAAGCATCTTCAGGATCTACCAAAGGGTTTACACCATCCAAAATTAATGGCATCTCAGGAAAAATACCGCGATAAAGCATCTTAGATAACCCTATCATCATCGATACAAACACTAATGGAATGAACAATGGGCTGACATCTCCATCATCAATTTTTTCGATTAGGCTCTTATGTCTCCTTTCTTCTCTTTCTTGCATGCTCCGAAGTTTGTTTTCATACATGTTTATTCTTCTCTCTAACTCTTCATCTGTCAATCTTTCTGCCGCCAGGTACATAGGTTTCCAATATTCTTGTGCAAATGCGTGTATGCTTTCCATCTTATTGCCTCCTTCACCCTTACAACTTGAAGTTACTCAAATAATCCTTGATGTTTTCCAGTTCTTCCTGGATTGCCTGCCCTTCAGTTTTCTTTCCTTCTTTAATCTCTTTAAGCAAATCCTCATAACAAGACCCTACAAACATCAATAATCCA
>DATDYH010000111.1:0-3832 GCA_035289045.1 Candidatus Nanoarchaeia archaeon | reverse complement strand
ACATAACGAGAGCAAAGGATTTTCTCTGGTCAAAGATAGCAAAGCAGTTGGAGTCTCTTTACCAGGCTTTGTCAAAAAAAGATTAATTGCGAATATCGTAATCATGCAGAAGGTTTATAAATGAAGTTTTTACAACCGCTGTATGGGCAGAGCCAGAAACATTGCAGAAAACTTAGAGTATCACCTGGTTGACTCTACAGCCATGCTTGCAGAATCTACCCCTGTTTTTAGTGCTTTTGAAGTCGGGATTGCAGGAATGTCAAATGAGGTTTCTATAAACTCAAGAATTTGTGTAGTGGGGCTTACCTATTTGGGAATGGGCTGGACTTATGGAAAAGGGAGAGATATATGGAGGCGCGCTTTTAATATAACGCATGAATCAAGAGAGGAAATTCAAAATTTGCATGATGCAGCGTATGCAGTCGTGTGTAGCCTATTGGTGTCCTTTCCAATCTATTGGCTTGCAGGGGAGACAAGTTTCAAAAAGATAGCAGTGGGAACATTATGTAGTGCAGCATTTGGTATGGTTAATGGTGGTCCAATAGGCCAGGCAATAGATGGGTTCAGAGACCTCACAGGGTTAAGAGAAAACAGAAGAAAATGTTATCCAGAGATTCTCAGAAGACAATCACGAAAATTAAAGAGGGTAATTGCAATCGGAGGCATAGCAGCATCTTTAAGCTTGACGAGTCTAATATACAAGATAAGTTCAGGAGATAATTCTCATTACATGGGAAACAATAGAACAGAAGAACTAGCCCATAGATTAACAAACCGCTAAACTGCAAAAAGCTTATAATTCTTTATAACAGCCATTAATACATGAAAATAACCTTCATCTCCCCATTTTTCTATCCTGTAATGGGCGGTGCTGAAAACCATATTTATTATCTTGCACAGGAATTGCTTAAACAAGGCCATGAAGTAGAAGTATTCACCTCTGATTTGGACAGGAAATCAAGAATCTCGCAAAAAGAAGAATTTTACCATGGCATAAGAATTAAAAGGTTCAGGGCATGGTTCAGGTTTGGCGACTTTGGCTCTTTCTTTCCAGGAGTTTTTAAGGCAGTAAGAAACTCAGATTCAGACATATTTCATTTCCATATTTACAGGCACCCTTTTAACATGGCAGCATTCCTTGTAAAAAAGCCCTGCTTATTAACACCCCATTATCCAAACTACCCAAAAGAGCTAAGAAAGCTCCACATAAGATGGCTGCTTGCCTTATTTGATTTTTTTCTTGGAAAAAAAGTCTTAAGAAGGTTTAAAAAAATCCTCACAATAACAGAGGTTGAATCTCAATGGCTTAAATCAAAGTTTAAAATCCCAGAAGAAAAAATTGCCCTATTGCCAAATGGCATCCCAAAAAATTATTTAAAAAGAAGAAATCCAGCGCAGTTTAAGACAAAATTTAACCTTAATAATCCAATGGCATTATGCCTCTCAAGGCTTCACAAAAGCAAGGGCTTTGACCAGGTTGTTAAAATAGCATCAGAGTTTCCAAATATTCATTTTGTCCTTGCAGGGGTAGACGGCGGGTTTAAGAGAGAGCTTGAAGCATTAGCAAAAGCGCTTGGGTTATCAAATCTCATATTTACAGGCGAAATTTCAGAAGAGGAAAAGCTCCAGGCTTTTTCAGCAGCAGACATCTTTATCCATCCAAGCCATTATGAGGGCTTTGGCATTGTTGTTCTAGAAGCATTCTCCCAGGAAACAGCAGTGTTAACATCTAATCAGGGAGGCTTGCCCTGGGTTGTGGGGGATGCAGGCTTGACATTCCAGGATTACAACCTGGAGGATTTAAAAGAAAAAATATCCCTGCTTTTCAGCAACAATAAATTAAGGCAGGAGCTTTCAAAAAAAGGCAGGCTAAGGGTAGAGCAGTTTACCTGGGAAGAGCTTGGGAAAAGATTGGAAGGGGTGTATAAAGAGGTTATTTCTTAACCAACCCTAATAACTATGTTCTCCAAAGGTTATGCCCTAATTTCGGATGATAAAAAGCCGGTCTTATACAGTGATGGACATCCTGAAAGGTGTTATTAAGTAATCGTGGCTTTCTTTAAGGTGTTAAGTGCGTGGCTTTCTATCTGGAAATGAACTTTTTTGTCTTTTAAATAAAATTCCGCCATATTTTTCTAAAGAAGGCATAATATAATCTTGAAAATCTTTATCAAATCTCCTCCCTAAATAGTTTATTAAATTCTCAAAAGTATGGTTTAGCCAAATATCCTCCTTATACTTATTCCACCACAGAGTTTTATGTTTAGTCTCTTTACCCCCCTTATATTCCTTCCAATCAAAAGGGTTAATACATTTATTACAATCATAAACTTGTTCATTTTCAATAACAATGTAGTGGGTTACTTTTTTCTCTTCTCTTGTTAGAAATGAAAAATTAATTATTATTGGATTTAACCCCCCATCTTTCATAAAACAATAAAGGATTACTGCCCTGTTCATACAACCTTCAGTCTTTTCTTTCTGATAGTCCTCCCTTAAGTTTTTCATAACTTCTTGAATTTCCATTTTTTTAAACCATAATAGCCAACAACAATATTCATTAAGGAGTTCTATTTAATATAAACATATGTTTGTTACTGAAATCTGTTACTTATCACCCGGATAAGACCAAAGAAGAATGTGGTGTAGAATGTCCCGACTTTTGGATATAGCCTCTCTAAAATATATATTAAAAACAACAGACAAGAGACAACCACCCGGGTCAGGTTTTTAAAGCATGCAAGAATCCTATTTTAAGGTGAGAATATGGATAAATCAAGCTCATTGGTTGTATTTCAGGATAAGAAGATTAGAAGGCTCTGGCATAATGAGGAATGGTGGTTTTCTGTAATAGATATCATTGCTATTTTAACAGAACAAGAAGACTTCCAAACGGCAAGAAAATACTGGAATAAGTTGAGCCAAAGATTAAGAGAAGAAGGCAGTGAAGTGGTGACAAAATGTCACCAGTTGAAACTCTTAGCAGAAGATGGAAAGCTAAGAGAAACAGACTGCGCAAATGTAAACTCAATATTTAGACTCATCCAGTCTATTCCATCTCCCAAGGCAGAACCTTTCAAGCTTTGGCTTGCCCAGGTGGGTTATGAAAGGGTCCAGGAAATTGAAAACCCAGAACTAGCCCAAGATAGAGTCAAGCAATATTATGAGCTAAAAGGCTATCCAAAAGCCTGGATTGATAAAAGATTAAGAGGAATAGCTATAAGGCAGGAATTGACAGATGAGTGGAAAAGCAGGGGAGTGGCTGAAGAAACAGGCTTTGCTATCCTGACGAATGAAATAAGCAAGGCAACATTTGGCAAAACCACTCAGGAATACAAGCAGTTCAAAGGCTTGACAAAGAAAAACCAGAATCTTCGTGACCATGTGAAAGACTGGGAGCTCATTCTTACCCTGGTTGGAGAAAAAGCCACAACAGACATCACCCATGCAAAAGACTCAAAAGGTTTTGATGAGTGCAAAGTCTCTGCCCAGGAAGGCGGGCAAATCGCCCAGCATACTAGAAAAGAGCTTGAGCAGAAAATTGGAAAGTCCATCATTTCAAAAGAAAACTTCTTAGGCATCCCAGAAAGGAAAAAGCTCAGCAGCAAGGGGAAGAACAAGAGTTAAAAAATTATGATGATTTCTTATAAGTGCTAACATCTTCCACCCCAGCCCAGTAAAACCCTTTTTTTCTCTGCACACAATTCTCACATACACCGCAATGCACTGGAATAAGTGTTCTCCCCTTCCCGCGAATCAACCCTCGGCGACCACCCCCTGCATAACAGCTATAAGTCAATTCAAAAGGCACTTTTAATTCACAACCAAGCTT
>DATDYH010000110.1:0-2497 GCA_035289045.1 Candidatus Nanoarchaeia archaeon | reverse complement strand
TGAAGCAGAAAATCACCAGTGCAAAAATGCATATCTCTGTTTTAAGCACCCAGAATTAGAGCTCAGCTGGGAATTTCTGGAAACAATCAGGCTAAAAAGAAACGCAATTAATTACAGGGGGCAGTTATTAAACTATGATGGCTGGAAGGAATTAAAATTAAGCTTTGAGTTGCATATTAAGGCTATAAGAAAAGAACTTGAAAAGAAACTTGAGAATAAATGATCACATCAATAACAGCTCACCCAATAACTTTCCTCTTGCTCTTTAACCCTTTTAAAATCCTAACTCTCCTTCCAGCAAGCCTTGAAAAGAAGTTTACAAGCTCAATATTCGCTTTATTATCTTCAGCTTTTGCATGAACCTCAACAGAATAGGCTCCATTCTCTTCTCCAGTAATCTCTGTCTTTGGCATCCCTGCCTTAACCTTAATATTAACAGGAAATTCCATGGGCTTATCCATATCCAAACCTTTTATTGTAATCTTTATGATTCATCACTTCCAGAATAAAAGCAATTATTTCTATCTTTGTATCACCTTCTGTAAGAGTATAAAGCATCCTCCAAAATTGAGGCAATTCAATCCTAAACAGGTTTGTTACTCCATATTTTCTCTTATATTCCTCAGGAATAAGGCTTTTTGCAATTGGGTCTCCATAATGAATGTTCAATTTTACAAGTTCAATTTTCTTATTAAGTGCATTAAGTATCATTCTCTCTGTTTTTGATTCAGGTGCATTTTTATTAAGATAGTTGTAAACCTCTTCTGCTTCTGGAGAAAAAATAACTCTAATATTTTTCATGCTTCCAGCCCGGTTTTTATCGCTCTTTTTAAATTAAGGTTTGAGTTGCCTATCCATGTAAGCCCTCTCAAAGTAACGCAGATTTTATTGCTTTCCTCAAGGTACTCCAAAATGATTTTAAGGACATTATGATTAACCTGTTTTGGTAGTCTTCTTTTTAATTCAGCAAGGGTTATTACACTTTCATCAGCGTTCTTTAAAACATCTTCCACCATAAGAACAGTGTTTAAAGTAGGCGCATGTTCAAGCCTTTGAGGTTCTCTAATCATTGACATATTAATATCTAATACTTATTAATTAATAAATAATAGTTATTAACTAGTATATAAAGCTTACTAAAAACCGCGAGAGGAACATAATTCAGGATATCATCTATTCAGGAAATATTATCCCAGATTATTAACTTCTTTAATTTTCATAAAAAAAGGCTAATATTCGCGCGAAGCTCAAGAGAGAATAATCACTAATAAAAGGCTATTTAACCATTAAGAAATAATAAAAGTTTATAAACAAAGGGCAATCTGCTTTACAAGGTTAAAATGAATCAGCAAAAATTAGGCAATTATCCAATTGTAAGCGACCTTTCTGTAGACCCATATACAACCCAAAAAGTAAGAACCTCAACAGGCATTAGTTACGAGTGCCCTCTGGTGGGTGTAGAAAGAGAACTCCCATTCATAGCTGCAAAAGCAGGCATTTTCAACTGCAGCGAAAATTCAAAAGGAATAACAGCTACAGAAGGCAATATCTGGTTTAGGGGAGCATCAAACAGCAGGATAACCTCATTACAAGGATTAGTTTACGCATCAGGCCAGGTAAGAAACTGCAATATAACCTCAAAATACGGCATTGAAATAGCTGCATCAGATAGCAATATGCCTGAAAATTGCTCAACATTAACAGTTCTAAGCCCATTAAGTGAAAGAGAAAGAAGCCAAACATTAAATAACTTCAAAAAATACATTGCTCGGTTAGATGCTGTAAAAAGGCTTGAAACAAGAAATTTAAAGAGTTTAGGGTTAAGTGAAGGGCAAATAAGGGTTATCATGCAAAACCCGCAGAATCTGGAAAGGGTAATAGCCAATCTAAGAACGCAGGGTGTCAGCAGCATATTAAAGGCAAACCAGGCATCTACATTTCAAAAATTATATAACAAGCATAAAGAAATCTCAGATAAATTAGTTGGGCTGAACAAGGCCCATTTTATTCCTGAATATGGCTGTATAATTGTGAGGGAATTTTTAAGAAAAGGCACAAAGATTATCATGGGCGATGAAAAAAGGGTTCATAAAAGAACTGTGCTTGAAACTGACTTAAAAGTAAAAGAACCCTCTAGCCAAGACTACACTCCTGCTTATGCAATATTCTCAAATGGCTCAGGCATTGCTTTTAAAGAAATACAGGAAAAAGCAAGGCCATCACTTGAAGAAAAAGTAAATAGTTTATACACTCCAATATAGATTGTTTAGTTAAGTTTAAATTCATTTAAAAACTCCTCTTCTATAAAATGAGTCTTCCCTGGAATTATTAAGCATTGAGGGAATTTATCAAACTTCTCTTTCATAACACATTTTGCCTTACCAAAAACTATCTTGCTATCATCCATCCCTAATCTGCAGCATCCAACGCAGTTAATATCCTCCATCCCCTGTTCCAGTAAATACTTAACAGCATCCGGAACACTCACATATTTATT
>DATDYH010000109.1:0-8344 GCA_035289045.1 Candidatus Nanoarchaeia archaeon | reverse complement strand
TCAGAGAATCTCCTGTAGACTGCTTCCTCCAGATTGAATGTTTTTAATGCCATAAATAATATTAAATAACTTTATTTAAATGCTTTGGTTGGGGCTGGACTTGTTTGGTTATCCTGACAATCCCTTTATAAGCATCCACTTCAATTTCATCCCCATCCCCGATGATATGCGTTGCGATTTTAGTGCCTATTATGCATGGCTTTTTCATTTCGCGGGAGATTATTGCTGCATGACAGGTGATGCCGCCTTCATCTGTAACAATAGCGGAGGCTTTTTTTAGGAGGGGAACCAAGTTGGGATTTGTACTTGTTGCAATTACAATGTCCCCTGTGTTAAAATTAATACTGCTAAGATTGTTTGTTAGAATCAGGCGGGCTTTTCCCCTGACTTTTCCTTTATACCCAATATCACCTTTTATTTCTGGTGTGTGCTGGGCTGGAAATGATTCAATTTCTTTTATTATTTCTTCTGGATTGGCTGTCCATGAGATGTATGCTTTACCATTAATTGTTTGGTAGATGAAACTTTTGCCTTTCCTAACTTCTAAACTCCTTTTTTTAATATTCCTTAAATCCTTTCTAAGAAGTTCCTTGTAGGTAATTAAATGCGGGGATTGCTCGTCTTTTATCCCCAGTTTCAGTAGCTCTGCCTTTACCAGGGGTGCTATAATTTCTTTGATTACTTTAGGATATAATGAAACCCCCCGGAGCATCATGGAGAGAAGGGTTAGCTTTCTGATGAACCTTCTTTTTTCAGTTAATTCCCCAACCATATATGGAAGAATTGTTGACAGGAGTGCTAATTTTGTTAAAAAATTAACAGCATCTTCAACTGAGTTAAGCTGTTTATTTTTAAGCAGGAGTTTTGCTTCCTTGTTAATTGAGACGCCTTCTCTTAAGAGCAACTCATATTTCTCAGGGTTATTTGTAAGATTGTCCTTTAGAATCTTTTTCACTTTTTCCAGTTCTTTTTTATCCCTATAGTGCCTTACCATACCTTTTGGATGCTCTATAAAAAGACCATGTGATAGGTTTACGCCAAAAATTTCCTTTGTTTGTTCAGAAGCATACCATTCATTCCAGATTGAGGCACCAAACAGGGTGAAGGGCCTGGTTATTATTTTTGTCCAGTCATGCTCTTTTATGATTTCCTTGGTTATTGCTTTTGCTTTTTTCATCGTCTTTATTAATTAACCCAGCTTTATGCCTGCTTTGTTAATGCTGTTATTGGCCTGCTTTGAAGGATGTAGAACCTGCCTTTTTGTCTTGCCCATTCAATATCGCAGGGAAAACCATACAGCCTTGCTATTTTTAGTACCATCATAGCAAGCTTTAAAATCTCTTTGTCTGGCAGCTTTTGCTGTGAACCTTTTTTTCCAAGCATCTTCCACTTATTTCCACCTTTTTCCAAACTGAAAAGGCCTTTTTTCTGGTTACTGATTCTTTTATCCAGAATCTGTCTTGGCTGCTTGGTTATGATATACCTGTCAGGAGTTATCTTGCCTGAGACTATGGCTTCTCCAAGACCATAGCCTGATTCTATGACAACCTGATTATGATTTTGCGTTACTGGATGAATTGAAAAAGCTGTCCCGGATACATCTGGTTCAATCATTTTTTGTACAATTACAGCAATATAAATTTTTGATTTGGCAAGCTTTTTTTCAAAGCGGTAAAAAATAGCTCTTGGTGTGAAGAGAGATGCCCAGCATTTTTTGACATGTTCCAATAATCTTTTTTTAGGAACATTTAGGTAAGATGCTAATTGCCCTGCCCATGAGGATGATGGGCTGTCTTCTGCTGTTGCCGAGCTTCTTACTGCTACATATTTTGTTTTTAACTCCTTAAAAGAACCATGAATCTCTTTTGCTATGTTCTGGGGTATTTCTGCATGTAAAATCAATTTACTTATTTTTTGTGAGGCTTTTTCAATATCATTAATCTCCCCATCATTTATAGAATCAAGTATTGAGCTTATTTTAATTTTTAGAGCATTCTTTTTCATGAAGATTTCAAAAGCTGATGAAAGAATAATAAAACCCTTGGGAACATTAATTCTGGATTTTAGCATCTTTCCCAAAGAAGCACCTTTACCGCCAAACTGGAGGAGATTGGCTTTGCTTATGCTGTTTAATTCTTTGATCAATGCCATAAACAATAGAATTCATTTAATCTTATATAGCTTTCTTTAGGCTTATTCGGGTGTTTTATCTTGTTGTCTCACCTTTGCCCAGAGCATGTCATCTAAGTATTTGCCATCCTTGAAGCTGTTTTTTCTTAAGACTCCTTCAAGCTGAAAACTGCATTTTTCTAAAACTTTTATTGATGCTTTGTTAAATGTCCTGCACCTTGCTGAGATTCTTATTAACCCAAGCGTTTTGAATGCGTATGCTGTGAGCGCTTTTACTGCTTTTGTTGCTATGCCCATGTTCCTGAATTTCGGGTGGGTGCCATAGCCAATTATTGCTGAATGTTTGTATTTTGGATTGTTGTTTAATTCAAGATGAATAAAGCCTGCAAAATCTTTGTTAACTTCAATTGCCAGGAAGATGTTATGGCCTGTTAAGCCTTCTTTTATATCTTCTCTGGATGCTTTAAGGCTTCTGGGGCAGAACATGAAATTTCTCTTAGCTGCTTTATCCTGATGGCATTCCAAGTAGCCTTGGGCATCAGAGAGCTTGATTGGCCTTAACAGGATGCCTTTTGCTTTTATTATTATATTTGTGTTTATTGCCATGTGGACTATATTATCTTACAAAGAATCAGCCAAAGTAGTCAAGCTCTTTTTTGTCTTTTTGCTCTGTAACTGCTTTTGCCTGCTGGACCAAGCCTTTGAGCTTGGTTTCAAAGTCATCTGCTTTTTGCAATAAAGGCTTGTAATCAACCTTTAGATTGAGGTATTTGTCTAATGCCTGGATGATGTTTGCTGCTGCTCTTGAATCTGGCAGGCCTGTTTTTGTTTCTGAAAATACACAGGAAATGGGCATTTTATCCTTTAATAACAATGCTCCGGACACGCCTACAACTATACCTTCTTTTAATGCTTCAAACCCAAGCTTTTCAAGCTTTTTGTTTTGGGATGAAGAATAAAAATAAGTTTTTAAGCTTGGGTCTGGGTTTTGCGAGCCTACGCCTTCTAATGAGATAACTTCTTTTGCTTTTAAAGCCTTGGCAAGCTCTGCTACTGCATCTGCGATTTCCCATTCCAAGCCATTGATATTGCCGATTGCATGGACTAAAACAATGTTATGCTTTTTATCATAGAAGATGCCTAGTGGCTCAATTACCTGCTGCTTGTGGATTGCTGCCATGGGCAGTAGTTTTTGGCTGGAGAGCTTGCCTATTAATTTTGCATTTAAATGCTCAATAAGAAACTCAACAGCTATTGTGCCTACAAAACCAAGGCCTGGAAAGCCCTCAATAATAATCGGATTTTTTGGCCTGCTCTTTAAAATCACTTGCATCATATTTAGAAAGCGAGGTTATATATAAATTTTATGTGCTTTCCTCTTTTGTGTTGAGATGGCTGGTTTTTTACTCTTGAGTGGGATAGAAAAATATGAAAGGGTTATAAACAGGCTTTAATTGCCATTAGCATGAAGCATAATTTAAAAGTGACTTTTTTATTAATCCTGCTGTTTTTTGCTGCGCATGTTATTGGGCTTGTTGTTCTTGACAGTTATCAGGTTAAGGAGTATCCTTATGGGTTTACCCCGCCTGAGATTGAGCATCCTATTGTCTCGCTTGTGGATATAGTGGTAACTATTGCAATCATAACGGTTATTGTTTTGTTACTGGTGAGATTTAGGGCAAGAAGATTATGGAGGCTTTGGTTTTTTATCAGCCTGGTTGTTACTTTACTGCTTGGGTTCTCTGCTTTTATACCAAAAGAATATGCGCTTGGCTTGGCTTTCGGGCTGGCTTTATGGAGAGTTTTGAAGAATAATGTTTACCTGCATAATTTTACAGAGATGTTTGTTTACGGGGGATTAGCAAGCTTGTTTGTGCCTATTTTAAACCTGTTTTCCATCATTGTTTTACTGATTGTTATTTCTGTATATGATTACTGGGCTGTTTTCAAGAGCAAGCACATGATTAAGATGGCTAAGTTCCAGTCTGAGAATAAGGTGTTTGCCGGGTTGTTTATTCCTTATGGCAGGAAAACAGCTATACTCGGTGGGGGGGATATTGGGTTTACTTTATTATTTTCAGGAGTGATATTCATGGATTATGGGTTTATTCCTGCTTTGATTACAAGCTTGTTTGCTGCCGGGGGATTGTTATTATTGTTAATGCTTGGAAGAAAGAATAGATATTATCCTGCAATGCCTTTTTTAACAGCAGGATGCTTTATTGGTTTTGGGGTGGTTTATCTGCTGCATTTCTTTGGGGTTGTTTGAAAACGAAAGCTATATAAATTAGAACAAGTTATAACTTATTTAAATAATGATTAAGATTATTTACAGCAAACATGCAAGTGATAAAAGAATCTTGTATGGGCTTACAAAGGAGCAGATAGAGCGGGCGGTTGTAAGAGGAGCAACCTCACCTCAGACTGAGGGTTATCTGGCTTCCTATAGGGAGATTAGGATAGCCTATAAAAAGCTTGGGAATAATATTTATTACCTAAAAACAATTTATACTAATTAACATGAAAATAAATAAATGCCCGGAATGTGAAGGAGAGATTAAAGAAAAACACCTTGATTATCTCCTGATGGGGATAAATCTCGGGAAGTTTCCTACACTTGTTTGTAGTAAGTGTGAAAGTAAATTTTATGATGATGTTGTTGTTGACAGGATTGAGAAGATTGCAAAGAAAAAGGGATTATGGGGGTTGGAACACAGAACAAAGCTGAATGTGCTTGGGAACAGCCTTGCGGTAAGGTTGAGCAAAAGCCAGATTGATTTTAGTGGGCTTAAAAAAGGTGAAGAAGTTGTTATTTATCCTGAGTCTAAAAGCAAGTTTGTTATTGAAGTCCCTCATTTAAGGAGATAAGGTTAATAGTTTTATGGGGTTACTTAGCTATTACAATTCTTGGGAGTTCTACCTGCCTGATTTTCTGGATTTAGATTTCAATACCCTCTTTTACAGCGTATCTTACTAAAGTAATTTGTTTTTTTAACTTATTAAACTCCTCTGGAGTATAACAGAGTAAATCAACAGGGTAATTTAGATTCCACTTTAAATGCAGAGGTGGAGCTCTTTGCAACAGCCCTTTTCCTTTGAATTGTTTGGAAACAATAATTAAATCAATATCACTCCAGCGATTAGGTATACCAGTAACTCTTGAGCCGAACCAATACATTTTTTCAATATTGTTTTGATGTTTGAATTCCTTTAATTTTTGGATTACCTTAGATTTTTTTTTATCCATGCCAAAACCTCCTTACAAGAGTTTACAAGCTGATGGCATTCTTCTTGTGTATACTTTTTAGGCACATCAGGATACCTAGATGCCGTATATGCAGGATTGAGCAAGGTGCATAACTCCTGAATCCTATCCGGCGACTTGTTTAGCTGAGCAAGCTTGAGGAGGTCATGGATCTTTGGGAAATCCCTTGTTTTTTCTATAAGCATGGCTTTTAGGCCTTTTTCTACTGACTGCTGGCACCAGAACGCTGCAGAAAAATACTTTTTTACCCTGAAATTAATTACTGCTGTTTTAAACTCTTCATCTGATTGAGCGAGCCATCTCCTGGTTTCTGGTTTCATGAGGTAATGAAGGATTCAGGAGTTTAAATAGATTGCTTTATTATAGATTTTTGTAGATTTTGCCTAGAATTAAACTGGTTAATTATTTATTTATTACAATTCTTGGGAGCTCTGCCTGCCTGATTTTCTGGGATTTGCACACACAAGCTATGTTTACTGGTATATTCCCATCAAAGGTGTAGATTGCCCCGCAGTTTTTGCATATTGCATCCATTTTTCATATCCTATCACCCCTTGGTTTGCTGAACTAACTAAGCTGACGGACTTAGCGCGATTATGATTAATTTCTGTTCATAATTGCAGTTATAAAGGCAGTAGCGGAAGGCTGTTTGGTCTCTTTCAAGTATTTCCTTCATCCCTTCTTTCTTTCCTGTCAATGCATCACTTATTGAACTTCTTAAAGCAAATAATGCATTAGTCTGTGCAGCCTGTCTTTGGTTTAAAAGAATTGCTGCAATTCCCGAGTCCATTATTTCCCGGGGTTTCTGGATAATTTACCCAACTATTGTGTGCAAGATTGCAATCCTGACATGCTTTGTAAGCAATGGCTTCATATGGTGTTAACTCGCTATGTTCCATGTTATTTTCTCCTAAACTTTCTCCATATTAACCCATGACTGCTCAAACAAGGATTCAAGGGCTTTTGTGAAGAATGGTGAGTCAACCCAGACAGCAGTATCGTAGCTCTCATGGACCTTGTCATCATCCATCATCATGAATAACAGCTCTTTGCCGTCTATTAGGCAGAATCTTGCTGAGATTTTATCAATATGCCTTATGTCTGCCAGCTTTTTTAACTCTTCAGCTGCTTTTTTTGCTTCTTTTGAAACTATTGGTGCTGCAATCCTGATTTTTATATTCTTCATTTTTTTAGCAGCTGCTTTTAACAATTCTTTTTTTCTTAACAAGCCTTTTTCAGTTGTCATGATTAAAACAGACTTCTCTGCTTTTTTTAACAAGCTGTCAAACTGGCTGTTGATGTTTGTCCTGCCTTTGAATGAGGCTGACAGGTCTGAAGCATCTATATGCTCTATGCCCTGCTTGTATAACAGCTCAGCCTCCCTGAAAGTTTCTGTGTCTTTTATTTTTTCAATGCTTTTTAATTTTTCGCCAGATGCTATTGAGAGGTCTTTTTTTAGCCTGTCCATGATTTCCATCGGCTTGATTGCCATGTACTTTATTGGCTTGCCAATTTTCATGATAACAAAGCCTTTCTTTTCCAAAGATTCAAGAACATCATAGCTTCTTGACCTCGGAACATTTGAAATTTCTGACAATTCCCCGGCTGCTGCTACTCCTTTGCTTAATAATGAAGTCCAGATTTTAACTTCATATTCATTCAGGTCAAATGCCATCTTTAATTTTTTAAGAAATTCTTCTTTTACTATCATTTTATTGCTCCTTATCACCTGTTAATTCTCTTAGCGACCTTGTTATGCTAGCTAATGCTGAGGCATATTCTAAGACAGCTCGGCTTCCAGAGCTGATTGCATTACCGCCTTGAGTAGAGGTCATATTAGCTGCTAAGGTTAGCAGGTTATTTGCTTCTTGTCTTATTTCATTGGATGGTTTATCACGAAGCATTGAACAGAGTGAAGTTACTCCTTTGTCAAGGGTTTCTTGGTTTTTACTACCTTGTCCCGCTATCAAAAGTTTTTGATAAGCTGTATTAAGCCTTGTTAATTCTGAGGTTAAGCTTTCTTTTAAATTAAGGTAATCTGTTGCCATGTATAAGGAGATAAATAATGGGTTTATAAACCTTTCTATTTTTCAGCACTTTGTAGTAGTAAAGATACTTGTGGTAGATAAAGGAAAAAAGATGGTGAAAAATAAATAGAAAAAGGAAAAAGGAAAAGCCTTTACCAAGCTTGGTCTATTGTTGCTATGTCCTGCTCTAATGAATCTAATCCTGAGGTATCTATATCATCAGGAATTGCTTCCTGCGATGGCTGGGTTGTCTCTGTCCCCTGGTTTATTGGCTCTATCGGAGCTGAGCTACAGGCTGTAAATGCCAATAATGCCAGCACTAATAAGATGAAAATTGCTTTTTTCATTGTGCACCTCCCAATGTTGTAGTTGTTTCAAGTGTTGTTGATGAAGTTGTTGTTTCAAGTGTGGTTGTTGTCTCGGCTAATGTGGTTGTTGTTTCAGCTATTGTTGTTGTTGTTGCTTCTGCGAGGGTTGTTGTAGTCTCTGACTGATCAACAATAACAAACTGAGGAATTAGGGTTGTTGTGGTTGATGTTGTTGTTTCTGCTGATGGCTGGCCCTGCCTTAATCTTGCTATGTGAGCCATTATATTCCTCCTTATTTCGCCTGTGTTTCTTCTTATGTATTCTGATGCGGATTTAACTTCTTCAAGCGTTGTTGCTGCGAGAACATTTGCTTTTGACTCTTCTAATTTTGCTATTCTATCATTCATCTCTGAGATTATTGACTGGGCTTCTGTTTCTGTTAATCTTTCAGAGGTCTCTGCTTTTGACTTAACCTGGTTGGCTACGCCAATAAGAATGTCTGCTGTTTTTGTCAAATGGTCTTTTATTACTACAAGCTTTTCTTCCTTAGCCATGGTTTTCAGCTGAGAAAGCTTTTCCTTTCTGTTTTGCTGGAGCTGCTGCTTTGTTTCCTG
>DATDYH010000108.1:0-6917 GCA_035289045.1 Candidatus Nanoarchaeia archaeon | reverse complement strand
GCTCTTATATGATTAAGCAGTAATTTTGAATCTTCCTTAAGCCCCGAAATCCTTTTAGGCAAAAAAACTTCCACAGGATAAACCTTCTCCACATTTTGTGAGGTCACAGGAGCAATAATAGTTATAGGGCTGTATTTATTTCCAATATCATTCTGTATAATCACTCCTGGCCTGGTCTTTTTAATCTCATGTCCAATCGTAGGATCAAGATTCACAAGCCAAACCTCCCCTCTTTTTACCTCAAGCATGATTAACCTCTATATTCTCTAATCCTCCAACTCCCTTGAAGAGTTATCCCATTCTTCTATGATTTTAACATCTCTCTCCCCCATCTCTTTATACGCTTTTATCAACTCTTCTTTCAGGCTTTTGGTTTTAGCAAGCAATACCAAATCCCTTACCACTTCATCATAGCTCTCAGGGCCGTGCTTAAGCTGCTCTAAAACACATTTAGTGCTTCTCTGAATCTTAATAGTTGTTACATCTTCCATAGTATACCTAAGGTATACCCCATATATAAAACTTTTGGAACAATCCCATAAAAATATAATTTCAAAGTAGTAACAAAACAAAGGGTTTATAAATTCTCTTGCTCCTGCAGAATCATGCCAGAAAACCATGAATACAAATCAACACGCCAGCCCATCACTGTTAAAGAATTAACAAAAAATATCAAAGCAGGTAAAAGGGATTTTACATGCAGGGTTTTAGAACCTTCTCGTCTTCTTACACCTCAGGAGCTTAGAGAATTAAACAGCTATTCTGCAAATCTCAGACTATCCACCATTGGCGACTTTAGATATTCCCCAATAAACATAAGTTACTCTGATTTCCAAGGGTTTTTTGCTCCAGAAATATATCTTCCATATTTAAGGGCAGTAAAAACATTCCTTACAAAAGCAAACCTTAGTAGAGCAGACCTTAGGGAAGCAGATTTCACACACGCATGCCTCAGGGAAGCAGACCTCAGTGGAGCAAACCTTTATGGCGCAGACCTCAAAGGAGCAGACCTTACTAGCATATGTCTTCATAGAGCTGATATTAGAGATGTAAGAAACCTAGGCTCTGTTACAGGTTTAACAGCAGAATGTTTTCATAAAACAAGAGTTACTCAGGAAGAAAAAGAGATTATTGAGAAACTTATAAAGCCAAAAGACTTGTTTGTTGTAATACCTTTTTGGGACCTCTTGAACAGAATCGCCAGTTCAATAGCTTTTCCCGAAGAAGATTCTAAAAAATAAAGAGCTAGCAATTCATAACCCTAAAAAAACCTACCCTCATCATAAGGTTCTTTTTGGAGTTCAAAAAACTTTTTGTAAAGCTCCTTAATAACCTCTCCATCATCCCAAGGTTTCCTTTCTGCAATATCAATAAGCTCTTGAAGGACTTGATAAGTAATCCCTCTAGATTCGGGTAATCTCTCATCTAAAATCTTTCTAAGCCCAGAAACAAGCCTCTCCTGATATCCTTCAAAATCAGCAACCACATCATCTGGATATAATAATTTTTGTCTTGCCCATCCAACATGATTGCCAAAGTAATGTCGCAAACTCCATGATGTAGTTCCAATCTCTTCAGGCATCCTGCAATAAAGGAGTAAAAATTTATAAATCTTTGCTTCCAAAAATAAAAAATAAAAAGAAAGAAGGCCAATGCAAAAGCATCAGCCCCTTTTTTAGGCATTTAAGGGGGGTAGAAATCCTTTCATGCCTTATTTGAGCATTATCTCAGCATTTGTATGCCAAGCTCATTGCTTAATCTCTTGTTCTCTACTGATTGAGCTTTTCTGTTTTGCTTGCCCAATACATATGGACTTGTTACTCCAGTTATAATAGTCATAACCCTTAGCTTCCCATTCATTTCTGGTGCTACTCTTGCTCCCCAGATGACCTGTGCATCAGCATCCAGGCTTTCAGTCACAATCTCGCCAACCCTGCTTACATCATCCAATGTCAAGTCCTCTCCGCCTGAAATATGGATTAATGCACCTGTTGCTCCTTCATAGCTAACATCAAGTAATGGATTGCTAAGTGCTCTTTTAACAGCTTCATGCACTCTCTGGTCTGTATTGCTCTCTCCGATTCCAATTACGCTTACCCCGCCATTTGACATTATAGCTTTAACATCTGCATAGTCAAGGTTTACCAGGCTTGGAACAGCAATGATTTCTACAATCCCTTTTATCATTGTGCTAACAAGCTCATTAGCAACTGCAAAAGCCTGTCTTAATGGCAGGTTCCCGGCAATTGAAACTAATCTGTTATTGTCAATCACAATTACAGTGTCACAAACCTCTCTTAACTGCTGCAAGCCAAACTCAGCCTTGTCAACTCTTGCTCTTTCAATATCCAAAGGCATTGTAACAGTGCCAATTACAATTGAGCCAGATTCCTTGGCTAATCTTGCCACAACAGGCGCACTTCCTGTTCCTGTTCCTCCACCCATTCCAGCAGTTATGAAAACCATGTCTGCACCTTTAACAATCTCTTTCAGCTCAGAAAGGTTTTCTTTAGCAGCTTCATTTCCAACATTTGGATACCCGCCAGCACCCAGGCCTTTTGTAAGCTCTCTTCCGATTAATATCTTAGCATCTGCCTCGCTTATATCTAGGTGCTGTTTATCAGTATTAATAGCAAAAATTTCAGCCCCCTGAATTCCCTTCTTATATAACCAAGAAGTCATGTTTGTTCCAGCCCCACCACAGCCAACAACTTTAATTGTTGCTTTGCCAACCTGGATATTGGCAAACTTATCTTCTTTTGCTCCTTTTAGAGCATCCTGGATTAAAAAGTCCATTTTGCATTCCCCCTTTCTACTTTTTTATTTGATCCTATGATCATTATACTGGAAAATATATTTCAAACTAGCATAAGCTTTATAATCTAGTTCTTCCTATATCCCCTTTAAGAAAAAAGTTTTTGACTATTCAGTTCAAATCTTTTTGTCCAGAAAAGATTTGATGCCCAATGAAATGATTTTAATGTCCAGTTAAAATCATTAACTTATTTTTTAAATTTATACACTCACTGAGTATATAAACTTTCTTAAACTGCAAACTATATATTCCAAAATATAAATGCTCTTTAAACTCCTCGCCATAAGCTTTCTATGGGAAAAAACCCATCACCAAAACAAGGAGATTTACTACTAGTTAAAACAACAAGCCAGCAATTCTCAGGGATTTTTATCCAATCACCAAAAAAAAATACTATTTTATTAAAGCTTGACAATGGTTATAACATTGGCATTGAAAAATCAAAAATACTCTCGCTCCAAATAAAGGAAAAAC
Organism: Candidatus Nanoarchaeia archaeon; assembly: GCA_035289045.1. GTDB lineage: Archaea > Nanobdellota > Nanobdellia > SCGC-AAA011-G17 > GW2011-AR20 > DATDYH01. The sequence goes on along the minus strand of DATDYH010000108.1, from coordinate 3,628 downwards.
ACAAAGAAGAGCAAACCAAAACAGAAAGCTTAAAGCAGCATCACAATCTCCCAAAAATCTCAATCATCTCAGTCGGTGGAACAATCTCAAGTAAAGTAGATTACAAAACAGGCGCAGTGATTGCATCATTAACTCCTGAAGAAATCATTCATAATATTCCTGAAATAACCTCCATGGCAAATATTTCTTACAAACAGCCTTTTAACATCATGTCAGAATCCATGAGGTTTTCCCACTACAACCTGCTTGCAAAAGCGCTCCAAAAAGAAATTAAAAACAATCCCAAGGGCATTATCATAACCCATGGCACAGACACTCTGCATTTTACCTCAGCAGCCTTGGCATTCATGCTTGAAAATCCCCCAATGCCAATAATCCTCGTCGGCAGCCAGCGCTCTTCTGACCGAGGCTCCTCAGACTCACAATCCAATCTTTTAAACTCAATAAAGTTTATTTTAGGCTCAGATTTCAAAGGGGTAGCAATTTGCATGCACTCCTCTTCATCAGATGATTTCTGCTTTATCCTTCCTGCATTAAAAACAAGAAAAATGCATACTTCAAGAAGAGATGCTTTCAAGCCAATAAACTCCCAGCCAATTGCAAAAGTTTCATTTCAGGATAACAAGCTTGAATACATTGAAAAGCCCAATCAAAAAGAGGGTAAGTTAGAAGTAAACTACTTCAGGGAAAATATAAAAGTGGGCATCTTAAAGAGCCACACAAATATCCTTCCAGAAAACATCCTGGCATTTAAAAGCTATAAAGGCCTAATAATAGAAGGCACAGGCTTAGGCCACTTCCCAATCTCACAAGACAAATATTCAAAGATTAACCAAAAAAACAAATCAGCTTTAGCAAAGCTCATCAAATCAGGCTGCATTGTAGTTCTAACTTCCCAGTGCATCTTTGGCAGGGTTAACATGAATATCTACTCTCCACAAAAAGAGCTTCAGGAACTAGGGATAATCTCAGGCAATGACATGACCACAGAAACAGCATTTATCAAGCTGGCATTCCTTCTCAGCAACTATCCTTCATCAAAAGCAAAAGAGCTAATCCAGGAAAATCTAAGAGGGGAGTTTAATGAAAGAATCCTCCCGGACCAGTATTTTGATGAGAGGTAATAATCATATGGGTGGAAAGATTGTTCTCTAAGATAGCTTTTTATAGTTAATATATCTAAAAAAGTTATGGTAAAAGGGAGAAATCCCAGGGTAACAATCAATGAAATAGATAGTCATCTTAAACAATTAGGGGGAGTGGATAAAAGAATAGAGTATTTAGAAAATGTTCTCAAGAAAAAAAATTCGTTATCTCCTGAAACTTTAATTCATGTTTATGAAACTGTTTCAGAGTTATATTATCAAAAGCCTTCTCCAGGCCAAGATAAAACTTATCCAACAAGCAGTGATAAAGCGTATGTTTATGGCATTGATGCTAATTTAGTCCGTAAAGATGTTAAATATTATAAAGAGTTTGACGAACATAAAAAAGAATGGGTTCAAAAATATGAGGAAACAATAAAACAAATCCATGAGTATAATCCGAAATATGTGTTCCTTACAGAAACTTCATCTATTCCTTCAGGTTATTTAATAAAAGAAGCTTTGCGTAAAGCTTACCAAAATAGTCCTTTACCTAAATTTTATAGAGTTGACCCCAGACAAGTTCGAGAAGTTATGTTTAAGGGAGATGGTAAGAAGAAAAGAAAACTGGAAGAATTCTTTAGAAAGAGAATTAAAAATAAAGAGGCTAACATTTTGGTTTATGATACAGATTGGGATGGGGGAAAGAGTCCTGGTTCAATTGTAGCATTATTAAAACATCCTGAGAGATTCGGGTTTGATAAAGATATTCAATGCACAAGTGTTAAAATGAATGGTAGAATATTTCCTAAGCATGCGAGGAAATTAGAACCGGAGGTTAAAGAAAAATATGGAATTGATGATTCAGATATCGCACCAATAATCGGAATTGAAAATCCATTTTTATTTTCTAGATTAACTGAAAAAGATACAAGTTACCCCCAAAAGCCCCAAAAGATTCATGATTTTAGAGGAAAAATAAGAAGAAGAGAAAATTATCCTTCAGGAAATGCTCGACATTATAACTCCAGATATAGAACTCCTCTAGAATTAATAGCGGGAGCTAAAAAATTGGGTAGAGAACTTGGACAAGAAATTCATTCCGAACTCGAACAAGAAGCAAAAAAGAAAAAATCTCTCGAACAAAGAATCTCTATAATGCTTTGCATGGGGGGATTCTTAGGGAGTTTAATTTTTTTTCAATCAAAAATCACAGGAAATGCAATCGCAGATTTATCAATGAATACAAATTCTTGGGTTGGTGGTACGTTGTTAGTTGTTGGGCTAATCGGTGGATTATTTTGGGTCAAAAGCAGAAAGGAAAAATCATTTAAGAAAAAATAAGAAAAAAAGCTTATCAGTAACCAAACTTCTTATCATAATCTTTATGATTCATAATATCCAAAAGAAAAGGCAAAAGAGCTAATGCTGGTAAATTTAATGGGAGAAATCAATGAAAGAATCCTCCTAGACCAGTATTTTCAGGAAAACTAATCTCTACCCCCTATTTCTCCAAAGCATTAATCAGCATATAAACATTCTTAAAGAAAAACTCGCCATTGCCAGCACTCTCTTTTGCAGGCTCTCTGTTTGCCTGTGGCATCTTTCTGTATGTGAATCTTCCTCTTTTCTCTTTCTCAGCCCCGAATATCCCAAGTAAGGTATCTGCTTTTATAATCATGCTCTTGTAAATCCTCAAAAGCTCTACATCCAAAACTCCGTTTTCAACAAAATGTGAAAACTCCTCAAATGTTTTTCTATGCTCTTCTGGGGGTTTTGTTTTAATCCCTTTTGCTAAAATAGTAAGCGACACAAATTATAATGGGGCTGCAACAGGTCGCTTACTAGTTAAAACAAGGCACAACTGCCCCATGATTAATGTCTTGTTTTAAAAGCTATGCCTTAGCAGCATAAAAGATGCAGTAATACGCATGAGAGATGACCCCGCTGTAATAAGTATCCTCTTTCAGGCTAAATACTGAGATTTGCAACTCTTTATCATCACTAATCCTCAGGATCATCATCGCCAGGTTTAATTCATTCTCAGCTCTCTGAATATATAGGCTACACATGGAATCCATGTTTCATCCCCCCTCCAACAATGTCATAAAATATCCCCTGATTATGAACCACAAGATGTTTTCTTGCTATCTGCTTCCCAAGATTCTCCTCATCATTAGTAAGCATTCCGATAAATTCTGATCCTGAAATAACATGGGCATCAATCCTGAGCAGAACCTTTAACCTAGCACTATTAATCGCGGCCTCTATCTTTCCTCTTTTCTCCACCCCGTCAATTAGCACAGCAATATCTAAATCAGAACTCTTTTTTTGCTCGCCCGCAGCATAGGAGCCAAAGATAACAAGGGCATAAAAAGGAGTTATTGAACTAATTTCTTTTTTTAATTCAAGAAGTGCAGCCTCAACCTCCCCCTTAATCCCCAGCCTGTTCGCCAATGAGATATAAGCAATAGTCAGCTCATTGCTAAGTTCCAGCATCAGCAACCCAGACCTTCCAATCTTCTTTTCTATTACTACTCCCT
>DATDYH010000107.1:0-7940 GCA_035289045.1 Candidatus Nanoarchaeia archaeon | reverse complement strand
TGACAAAAAGAAAGCCATTTACATTAAAAGAGCAGCAGGAGTATTTAATAGAATCCCTTCCAGGCATAGGAGCATTATTGTCAAAATCTCTCCTTCAAAAGTTTAGCTCCCCAGTTAATATCTTAAATTCAGCAGAATCCCAGCTAAAAGAAACATCAGGCATAGGCAAGAAAAAAGCAAAAGCCATCAGGCAAGTCCTTGACTCTCCCTACACCTAGCCCGCTGTCTTATATACTCCCCATAATTTCTAAAAAACCCCCTTACAACCTCATCAATCTCTCTATCCCCAGCAAGATTATAACTCGTACTAGCTCTTCTCTCTCCATCAACCTCTGTCCTTACTTTTATTAGCCCATCATCCCCTGTCATCCACCAATAAACAGCTCTCACAATATTGTACAAAGCATCCTCAGCTAAACCCCCCCTCAGCTCTCCATCAAGTCCATCTCTCACATCAAGCACAATATCTCCCTTATAAGATTCCCTGCCTGCCAATTCCAGCATCTTAACAATTGCATTCTTTACAACAGAACCAAGCTCATTTTCAGGAACTCTCATTTCAATCACCCCTGAAAGTTATAAGAACTTACCTCACAAATATAAGTTTTATTGCATTCAAATGCAACCATCACATCTCCCATGAGTTTATAAAGCCTGTAATCCTACTTAATATTTTCATTCATTGCCTTTAAAGCTCCCGAGAGTAAAATACCTTGCTCCCTCTTTTGCAAGCTCGCTTTTCACAAGTTTAAACTCCTCAACAATAAATTTCTTATTTTCAATCTTCTCCCCAGCCAGCTCTTTCAGCCTCTTTTTATCCTTGGCAAGCTTCACTCTTCCCAGAGTAACATGCCCATGAAAATCCTGTTCCTTTCCAAATAAGTCCAGCAGCTCCATATCAATCCTCTGTTGTAATTCAATTATTTTCTTCTCAGGCTCAAGCCCGACATAAATCACCCTCAAATAATCTTCATTAGGAAAAAACCCAAGTTTATCCAGCTCCAGCTCAAAAGCGCTAAACTCAATCTTCCTCAATCTTTCCTTAACAACCTCCAGAGTCCCTTCATTAACCTCTCCAAGAAATTTCATTGTCAGATGTAAATTCCGTTTAGCAATCCAGTTAATCTTGACATTCTCTTTTCTAAGCTTGGTCTGAAAGCCACTGACAAGTTCATACAAATAATCCCTCACATCATCACTCAGCTCAACAGCAATAAAGCATCTCATCCCAGCTCCCCAACCAGCTTGGCAGCCAGCCTGCAAGTCATCTCATTAAAATCCTTATCAGGATTCACCTCAACAATATCCACCCTCTTTAAATTCTTAAGCATCTTCAGCCTTTGTATAAAATAAATTATCTCTCTTGCACTCAATCCCCCAGGCTCTAAATAACCAGTCCCAGGTGCAGCACCAGGCTCAACAACATCAATATCCACGCTTAAATACACACTCTCAAACCCATTCGCAAACTCCATCACATCATCACACACCTCTTGAACACCCAGCTCAAATATCTGTTTCATCATCAAATATCTTATCCTGTTCTCTCTAAGAAATCTCAACTCACTCTTGCTAAACGCCCTCAGCCCAATCAAAAAAACACCGCTTGTATTTGCCTCACCCTCTTCAATCAATTTTCTCACCCAGCACTCATGGTCCGCACTCTCAGTACCAACCTCAACATCAGGATGCGCATCAAACACAATCAGGCATTTTCTCCCCTTTAATCCTTTAACCCCCCCATAAGAAACACTATGGTCCCCCCCAATCATCACATCAAACTCCTCCCCAGCAATCTCATTATAAAACTCGTCAATATTTCCATTGAATTTAAGCTCTTTAATCTCCATCATCAAATCATTCCCAGCCTCATTAGCCAGCCCTTCCTTAACCAATCCAGCTATCACACCAGGAGCCTTCTCGCATCCCTTATTCTTCCCCAGGCTCCCAGCACTTATCCCAGCTAATAAGATTTTCATAAAAATTAAGATAAAAACAAGCATTAAAAGCTTAACTATATTAAAGAACAAGCTATCTTCTTTTATCCTTTTCACTCAGCAAAGCATTCATCTCGAATAAGAATTGTTTTGCTCTCTTTAAAGAAGTCTCTGCTTTAGACCCCTTTTCAACTTCTTTGGTTTGATACTGGATAAATCCTCTTTTCTTTCTCTCAAGCTCAAAATCCTCGATAAGGCTCTCAGCTTTATTCCGGGCAAGAAGCAATGCCTCTTCTTTCACTTCTTCATAATCTTCTATAAGGCTCTGCTTTAACTTATTCCTGACAAAAACAATCAAAGCATCATTGGTAATTTTATGGGCAATTTTATCCCCAACCTTATACCCCAATTTGTAAAGAACAGCATTCGCAATATAAAACATAGAGTAATATGCAGTAACGATTATCCACAAATGAGATTTTTTATTATTTACAAGGAAAGTTGCTGTTTCTATGCTTTCATTCGCATTATTCATTAAAACATTAAAAACCATGCTGTTAAACAGCTCTTTCTTGATCAGTCCTTCAAAAAGATAAGACTTAACATTTGCTTCAGCTTCTTTTATTCTCTTTTCATCGAGCATTTTCAACCAGCCTGTAATAATCTTCCACCCCAAAAAAGATAATATTGTTTTTAATAGCCTCGCTAACCACGCTCTGTTCCTTGCTTTTTATCATATCAATAAACGCATCATAATGAACATGGGTTAAATGAATTTTAAATGGTAAAATTTCGAGCTTGCTCTCAATCTCTCTTGCATTTGCTTCATCAGCAATCAAAAGCAAATCAATATCAGAGCTTTTAATCACTGTTCCTTTTACATAACTTCCAAACAACAAAACAATAAAAAGTTTATTTATTCTCTTTAGCCGGTCATAAACAGCTTTAAGCTCTTTTTTCCGTAATATTTTGTTTTTTCTTTCGGTTTCAACAATAAAAACATCTTCGTTGAACCTATCTTTAAAGCTGCATCTCTTAACATTCTTCAAATCCTCAACATCAATTATCTCGCCCTCTTCTAATTTTTTGACATTGATATAACTAAGCTTATAATCTATTTTCAAATATCTTGAAATATCTTTTATGCTAAAAGCCTTTGTCTTATTTTCTATCAAAAAAGCAAGTATCCTTTGTTTTATACTCATCCTTCCTCTAATTATGTTATCTTTAACATATGTTTATGGTATAAATATCATATATAAAGCTTTTGGATTGCCTGTTTTAACTTAATAAAAACAGGCATTAAAAGCTTAACTATAATCAGCTAAAAATCCCTTTTTCCATGGGAAGCTCTGTAAAAATCCCTTTATCCTCATCTTTAAAGCTCTTCCCATCATCCCTTACTCTTGGCAGATACAATCCTCCTTTTTCAGCCATCACTCTCTCAACTCCCCCATCACCATAGTGAAAATGCACATCACTAATCCCCTCCAAACAAGAATCTCCCCTCTGTTGTTCTCTACCTATCTCTCCTCTTAAAAATCTGCTCATATTATACAAAGCAGCTGCATTATCATCTATTGAAAGCCTTCCTGTTTTTAACTCAAGTTCGCTGGGATCTCCCTTAATACTACCAACCTTACCAAGAATAACCCCCTTATCATCCACAACTCTCTCCCCTGCTAAATACCTTTCAGCAAAATCAATAGCAACCCCATAAATCTTTATCAAATCCATAAGTTTAACATTTTTAGAACTGCCAAAAAAAGTCTTACGCAACTCCAGGCTTAAACCAAGTCTGAATAAAGGTCTTCAAGTTCTTCCCATCCATAACATAAGAACAAAAAATATTTAAGTCTTTTGAAAAGCATAAAAAAGTAAGCATAATATACTCAAAAATCTTCTTATCCCTATGCAGGAATCATCTCTAATCAAGCTCTCTTTCTTAATCGCATTAACAGGAATTTTCTTATTGTTTATCATTCTCAAAACATCTCAGCCTCCAGAAATCTTAATCCAAAATATCAATCCTAGCATGATTGATTCCTATGTAAAAGTCAAAGGCACAATAACCAATATCCATCAAACACCTGGCTTATACATCCTGACATTAAAGCAAAATCAAGCCTCAATTCCCGTAGTAATTTTCAAAGAACAAAATATCACATTCACAAACCAGCCTCAGCTTGAAGTAACAGGCATAGTTTCCCAATACAAAAACCAGTTGGAAATTCTTGCAAAAGAAGTAAAGTTGATTAATTAAAACTTTATAGCAATCTGTTTTTATTAAGCTTATCTGATAAAATAACCGATTACAAACCCTATCAGCATAGCAACGATTATTGCTATAATTAATGTAACAATCCATTCACCTTTCCTCATTTTGGTTTTTTTCACCCCTTTTTATTTTCATTATTTTTAATGTCAAGAATAACAACCATATAAAGCTTATTAAAAATAGTGTTGAGTACAGCATATCTTTTGGGCTTCTTGTAAATAAGGTTATAAAAGCGAGATATGTAGCAAATCCAAAAATTGTCCCACCACCATATAACAAGGCATCTTTTAAATCTTCATCCATTCAAACACCCCAGACATTCTTATCTTCCTCTTAAATCGTCCATGTATAAAAATATTTTCTAATTCTTCTTCTAAATCAAAGAGTTTATTATACTCTCAATTAATTCATATTAATGGTATTCAAAATTCTCCTAACCTTATTGCTTGGTTTAGCCATTGGCATAATCACCGGCATCCTCCCAGGCATCCACATCAACTTACTATCCGTCCTCCTTCTCTCAATATCCTCTTTTCTGCTTCTCCATTTTCAGCCCCTCACCCTCGCAGTTTTAATCATCTCAATAGCAATCACCCATATTTTCATAGACATCCTTCCCTCAACATTCCTAGGCATTCCAAATGAAGATTATGCATTGGCATCACTTCCAGCCCACAGGCTCCTTCTGCAGGGTCATGCTTATCAGGCAGTTATTCTTACATCACTGGGTGCATTATCCTCAATACTCTTATTCTCGCTAACCTCTCCCTTAATCATCCCATTAATCAAAGCCATCTATCCCATCCTAAAAGCATTTATCCCTTATCTCTTAATTCTTGCATCCTTATTCCTCATCTTAAGGGAAAACCAGAAATTCCTCGCATTAATTATTTTCGCACTCTCAGGCAGTCTTGGCTTGGCAGCATTAAATCTCCCCATTAACCAGCCCTTGCTTCCATTACTCTCAGGCTTATTCGGCTCAAGCATCTTGCTTCTGAGCATCAGGAACAATCCAGTAATCCCTCCTCAAAAAATCAATCCACCAGAAATCAGCAAAAAAGCTTTCATAACCGCATCCCTGTCAGCCTATCTTGTATCATTATTAACAGGCTTTCTCCCTGCAATTACCTCCTCCCAATCCGCAGTCATAGCACTCTCTTTCTTCAAAAATTTAAAGCATGAAACATTTTTGCTCGTCTCAGGCTTTACCTCTTCAGCATTCGCAATCCTAAGCCTAATAGCCCTTTTCTCAATAGCTAAAGCCAGGGCAGGCTTCATAGTAGCAGTCTCCAGGCTTCTCCAGGAAATAACAATTTACCATCTCTCAATTTTCATAGCAGTCTCATTAATCTCATCCTCACTGGCATTAATAGCTACAATTCTCCTGGCAAAGAAATTCTCAAAAATAATCACCAAGCTCAATTACAGATTAATCTGCATTCTCACTCTTCTCTTCTTAACAACCTTAGTAATAATAATCTCAAAAGAATCAGGGCTTCTCCTGTTCATAACCTCAGCATCATTAGGCACTTTCACCCAGTTAAAAAACATCAGCAAAACCCACTTAATGGGCTCTCTGCTCGTCCCGACAATTCTGTTCTTCCTTATTTAAACCTATCAAAAGTTCCTCAACCCTATTTTGTAGGTGTTCAATTTCTTTGTGCTTCGAGAATGGAAGTTTTGATTGAAGAGTATTTAAAAAAATATAAATAAAATACTCAAGTTCTTGTTTACTCATTTTATTAAGTTTTTCTCTTAGCCCATATCTTTTAATTTTAAAGGTTCATACTTTTCTGAGAAATTTACTTTCAGATTATTAGAATTAAATGCGGAGACCTCTGTCTTATTGCTAAAATCTAAGATGGTTGATGATATTAAATCTCTGATAATCTGCTCTTTAAGAGTGTCCATACTCGCAACAATTTTTTTATGTTCCTTTATAATATTTTTTCCCATCTTGCCATCCTTCTTACTCTAACTCCATTGCCAAAGCAATCTCCTGAATCTCTCTGAATCTTCTGATTGCCTTTATTCCAGTAACCAGCTCTCCTCCCCTCACCTCTTCCTCATCTTTATTCCATTCAAGAAACTCGCTCCATTTCTTCTCTTTCTCTCTAAAAAAAGTATCTGCTCCAGCAAGCGCAGAATCCTTGTATTCCCTGTATCCATCATTATAAACAATGCTAAACTCACCCGGCACACAAAGCTTTCTGGCCTTCTCATCAAAAAACTCCAAAAATTTTAGCTGAATAGCATCAAAAACAACTTGTTTTCTATAGCTCAATCCCGATAAATCAGTTTCAACACCATAAAAATCACTAATCACCCATCCATGAGAATAATACCCTCCATATATTCTTCCATATGCATCCATTACTACCTTACTTCCTTCTAATGTAGCAGAGTAAAACTTCCTATCTTCTTTTCCCATTTTATCCCCCCCTATAAACCTCACTTACCCCCTCTCCTTTATGCAGTTTCTCAATCACTCTTGCAAATAGCTCATCAACAGAAATCTGGTTCACCCATTCCCTCTGCGCTAATTTATCTCCATGATTAACACTATCGCTGAAATGCACCTTTCTTATCAATCCATCCCCATATGCTTTATCCAGATTCTCAAAAGCCTTCCCGCTGAATATCCCATGCCCTGCAACAATATCAACACTCAAAGCACCCATTTCCTTGGCAGCCTTGGCAGCCCCGATAACACTTCCCCCAGTGTCAACCATATCCTCAATAATCACTACTCTTCTTTTATTAACCTCTCCAGTAATCTCAACTCCCTCAACAGTTTTCCCACCAATTCCATCATAACTTTTTGTCTTGCTTCCAAAAGCCAGCCCGCTTCCAGCAACATTTTTATTCCAATGCTTTGCCCTCTCAGCCCCTCCAGCATCAGTAGCAAGAAAAACACAATTTTCCAGCCCATTCAGTTTTCCAAACTCCTCTCTAAGCACAGGTAAGGCAACATTTGAGAAATACAGCCCTTCAACAGGTATATCAAAAAATCCTTTTATCTGGTCCGCATGTAAGTCCATTGTCACAAGCCTGTCAGCCCCGGCACCCTCAAGAAAATTGGCAGCCAGTTTAGCAGTAAATGACTCTCCTCTTGTCCATACCTTATCCTGCCTTGCATAAGGCATTAAAGGCATAACAACAGTTACATTTTTAGCATGCGCCCCATTCTTCAGCCCATCAATAGCCCTGCACAAGTCCATAAACCTGTCATCAACAGACAGCTCAGTATCACCAGCCCCTTCCTGAAATAAATAAGCATCATCCATTCTAACACTTCTTTCAATCCCATAGCACTTTCTCTCCCCATTCGCAAACTCCATTACAGGATACCTCTCTAGTCCCTCGCAAGCACCATTGGAATTTAGAATACTGGCAACCTTCTTGGCAAAATATTCCCCTGATTTACAGGAAAATAATCTCATCTCTCCATTTGGCATAACACTTAATTAGCAAAAGCTGATTTTTAAGCATTTATATCATAAAAAAACCATTTTACAAAAATCATAACCCAGTATAAGCCAATTATCCATGCCCCTCTGTTTTCTTTTGGGCATACACTCTTAGTTTTTAGGGGATACAAACACTTACTGTTCTTTTGGGAATATGTGACAACTCTTTGAGTTTCACATTTGTTCACCATAGGTGAACTAGTCAACGAATTAAATACTTGGTAGGACTTAACTTAAAAAAATTAACTTCCAAAA
>DATDYH010000106.1:0-4085 GCA_035289045.1 Candidatus Nanoarchaeia archaeon | reverse complement strand
AGAATGATTTATACCTTAAGAGGAAGCGAGATAGAAATTATTGCTCTTGTATTAGATGTTTTTGAGCATAAAGCTTATGAAAAGAAGTTTGGATATAGAAAAAGATAGGAAATGATTCAAAAAAATGCCAACAATAAACCTAAACAGGGTAGAAGTTGAAAAGCTTGCTGGAAGAAAGCTTCCTGAAGATAAATTAAAGGACAGAATCTCAATGCTTGGAACTGATTTGGAAAGTGTTAACAGCAAGGAGATTATTGTTGAAGTATTTCCAAATAGGCCTGATATGCTAAGTGAGCAGGGATTTGGGAGAGCTTTTTCTGCTTTTATCGGCGGTAAAACTGGGCTAAGAGAATATTGTGTTAAGAGGTCAGGCGAGAGGGTAATTATTGAGGCTTCTGTAAAAGAAGTTAGGCCTTATACAGCTTGTGCCATTATTAAGAATTTAAAGCTTGATGATGAAAGAATAAAACAGCTCATGCAGCTTCAGGAAAAACTCCATGTTACATTTGGAAGGAACAGGAAGAAAGCTGCTATTGGGGTTTATCCTCTTGAAAGAATCAAGATGCCTATTTATTTCAGAGGGATTAATCCTAAGGGGATTAAATTCAGGCCTTTGGAGTATAATAAAGAGCTTAATGGTTTGGAGATTTTAGAGCTGCATCCAAAAGGCAGGGAGTTTGCACAGCTTTTAAAAGGCAAAAAAGTATTTCCTTATTTTATTGATGCTGCTGGAAAAGTATTGTCAATGCCTCCTGTGATTAATTCAGATGATACAGGGAAAGTTGATGCTGGGACAAGAGAGGTCTTTATTGAATGCTCTGGCTTTGACCTTAATGTGTTAAAACAATGCTTGAACATCCTGGTTACTGCACTGGCTGATATTGGTGGGGAAGTGTACAGCATGGAGATTATTGATGGAAAAAGAGGCAATTGTAAGAAAACAATAACTCCCTGCTTAAAGCCATGGAGATTAAAGCTTGATGTTGACTATGTTAACAAGGTTCTTGGCTTAAGCCTAAAGGAGAATGAAATAAAAAAGCTGCTTGCAGGAATGGGGCTTGGGTATGAGAAAAAACATGCTGTAATTCCTGCTTACAGGGCTGATATCCTGCACCAGGTTGATATTATAGAGGACATTGCAATTAGCTATGGGTATGAGAATTTTAAAGAAGAGATTCCCAGAATTTCTACAATTGCAAGCGAGAATAAGGCAAGGCTGTTGAGGGAGAAGATTGGAGAGGTACTTGTGGGCCTGGGGCTAATTGAGACTGCAAGCTACAGCCTGAGCAATAAAGCATGTGATAAAAAATCCCTGCTTAATAATGAGTTAATAGAGCTTGAGAATGCACTTAACCAGGATTATAGCTGCTTAAGAGGGAGCTTAATTCCTGGAATGCTTAGGGTGTTTTCTGAGAACAAGCACAATGACTACCCACAAAGGGTTTTTGAGATTGGGGCTGTTTTTAGCAAAGGTGATGGCGAAACCGGAGTTTGTGAAAAAAACAGCTTATGTGTTGGGATAACCGGGGTTAATGCAAATTTCACAGAGGTTAAAGGGGTCCTGGATGGGATGAGCAGGGTGCTTGGAATAGATTATAGCCTGAAAGATGAAGCGCTCAGCTGCTTTATAGTTGGGAGATGTGGAAGGATAATAGTGAATGGCAAGCCTATTGGGGTGATTGGCGAGGTTAATCCTGAAGCATTGGTTAATTTTAAGCTTGATTACCCTGCTGTTATTTTTGAACTAAATCCTGACTTGATGCTAAAGGAGCTGAAAGAGCTAAAAACAAAATAAATGCTTGTTAAAATCTTTTATTTTCATATTGTTTACTGCAATACCTTCTTGCTCCAACAGCTTCTGCTTTGCCTTCAGCGCTTGTGCTTTTGTTGAGCCTTTAAAACCAAGAAGCTTGCCTGATGATGCGACAACTCGATGGCAGGGGACTGCTGGAGCGTAAGGGTTATTGCTTAATGCTTTTCCCACTAACCTGTAAGCTTTTGTATTTAATTTTTCAGCCAGAATTTTGTAGGTTGTTACCCTGCCTTTTGGTATTTTTTTGCAAAGAGCATAGACTTGTTCATTAAGTCTCATTTTAGAATCCTCTTGAGCTGCCTTAAATCTGTAAGGATGTAATCAGGGGTTAGCTGCCTGATGCTGATCCTGAAGTTCTGCTCTTTTAATTCATGTTTTATTTTATTTTTTAAGAATGCTTTTTTATTTCCTTTATAAGTTCTGGCGATTAATGCTGTTTTTGTCTTTATTTTTTTTCCCAGGCAGATGCCCTGGTAGAGCTGGTCGTCGGTATACAATGCGACAGACTTGAAATCAAGCTTTTGGCTGAATATTTTTGGGTTAGGCTTGATGATGCCATCATGTGGAGAGTAAATCCTGCTGATGTATTTCAACAACCCGAGATGCTTCATGATAGGGAGCTGGTATTTTTTTAATCCATTTGTGATTATGCAGATGCAATAATTGCGGGATTTAAGGTAGGCTAATATGGGCCTTGAATCCGGGAATAATTTTGCCTTGTGAAGATTGCTTTTGATTACTTTTTCATAATTAAACCTTTTTTTTATTTTTAATTGCGAGCAGAGCTTTTTGATGTGGCTGTCCCAGTCATATTTTATGCTTTTGTTTTTTTCATGATACCAGATTTGAATGACCCTGTTCCAGATTTCCTTTGGCTTTTTATCCGAGAGCTTTGCTATTTCTCTGCAGATTTGCATTAATGCATAGTTTCTGCAGCCTGACTTAACCAGGGTTTCATCCAGGTCAAAAAGAACTATTTTCATTTTATGGCTCTTGCGTACCTTCCAATGAGCTCTGCTGATTCAAGAACATGTGATTTCATTGCTGCTTCCAGCTCCTGCCTTGATGAGCCTGCTTTTAAGCTGATTGTTGTATCAAGAGCATAAACCCTGAAGATATAGCGGTGTGTGCCTGAAGGGGGGCAGGGGCCTGAATAACCAAGAGTATTAAAACTATTTTTTCCCTGAATACCTATTGGCTGGGCTTCTTTCATCTCTGTTGTATTGCCTGGGATGTTCCATACGAGCCAATGAAGGAATTTTCCTGATGGAGAGTCTGGGTCATCCATGATTAAAGCAAGTGATTTAGCTGTTTTAAGTGCGTCTATAATAACCAGCCCTGGGGAGATGTTTTTGCCATCACAAGTGTATTTTGACGGCATGTCCCTGCCATTTTGAAAAGCATTGCTCTTAATCTGCATAGTTTCACCTCCACTACACCCTGCTAGCAGGAATAATGAGAATAAAAAGATTGCTATTCCCTTAAGCATAACTTTTAAAAATCATGCCTGTATATATGCTTTATGGAATATGACTTTGAGCTGGAAAATGCTGTTGAGGCTATCAAGCGAGAGGGTGCCAGGCTTGTATGCATCCAGCTGCCTGATGGGTTAAAGCCAAAAGCTGTGGAGATTTCCATGTTTTTAGAGGAGAAAACCAATGCAAAGGTATTAATCTGGATGGGCTCGTGCTTCGGAGCATGTGATATTCCCATGGAACTGAAGAACCTTGATATAGACTTGTTGATGCATTTTGGGCACTCTCCCTGGCCTTTTTGGGGAGAAAAAATAAAATTATTCTAAGCAAGTGTAAATAGGCTATACAAAAGTATTGGGGCATTAAGGGATTTAGGCATTCTAATATTGGGCTGATTTAGAAATAAAGAATAAAAAAAGCAGGGGCTGTTACCAGCCCGAGAACAACGATGTTTAACTCCTTCTTCTAGTTGTTTTTCTTTTAGTTGTTCTTGTTGCACTAGTAGACTTTCTTCGTCTTGCAGCCATTTTTACCTCCTTTTATTGAATGAAACATCTTGGTCATAAAATCTCGGTTATAAAAAGATGCTGTATCATTCAATCCTCTTTTTTGTTACTAATTTAAGATGATTTTTAGTATATAAATGTTTTGTTTTCTTGTAACTGGTTAGCTAACCGAAAATAACAAATAGTAGTTCTAACTACTCATTCTTGGGGTTAGAAATGGAGAAAGAATGGAAATCCCCCAAGAATTAAAAGATTTAACAAGAGAAGAATTAATCATACTGGTTTTGGACT
>DATDYH010000105.1:0-2971 GCA_035289045.1 Candidatus Nanoarchaeia archaeon | reverse complement strand
TAAAAAATATTACTGGAGATTTATTGGGGTGAGAATTGCTGTGTTTTTCAGCTTCCTGCTGTGCTTTGCTGCTGCATTGCTTATTGGGGGGGCGTTTGGCGTCATCAGCAAGCTATTTGGGGTTGCTGTTGTTGTAATCTTGCTTGTTGTCGGGATGATTTACCTGGGGTTGATGCTGTTCTTTATTTACCCAGCCCTGTTTATTGAGGATAAAGGAATAATGGAGGCTTTTAAAAGGAGCTTTGAGTTTGCAAGAAGAAACCTGAAAAAAACAGTTATTACTGCATTGGTTGTTATTGGGATAATGGTTGTTGCAAGTATTGTGACGCAGATATTAATCATGCCTTTGGATGGCTTTAAAATAGTGCAATTTGCTGTAAGCTCTGTTATTGCACTAATTCCAGGGGTATGGTCTGGGTATTATATATTCCTGGCGTATAAAGAATTTGGGGCCAAGGCAAGAGCTGGAAAGTGATTAACAGCATTAAATTTCTAGTGTGAGAAAATCTCTTGCCATGATTGTGTTAGAGAATATTTCTTTGGCTTCTTTTTCAAGCTCTTCAAGGGACTTGTACTTTTGGGAGAAGTGAGTGAGAATTAATTGATTGCTTTTTGATTTCTTCGCTATTAATGCTGCGTCTTTTGCTGATAAATGGAAGCCTTGGGATTTTTTTTCCTTCTCGAGCCATGTTGATTCTGCGATTATTACTGAGGAGTTTTTTGCCAGTGCTATTGCTTGCTGGCAGTAGCGGGTGTCAAGGATGAAAGCGAGTTTTTTCCCTGGATTTTTTAGTGTTGCCTGCTTTACTGGTATTTTTTTGCCCTGCCAGGTGATTGATTTGCCTGCCTGAAGCTGCTTGAGGATTGGATGCTGGGTCAGGTTGAATTTTTTTAAGTATTCTGTGTTGATTTTTAGTTTATCAGCTTCTTTAAAAGAGTAGCCAATACAAGGAACATTGCCATGATTGAGCTTTCTTGCTTCAAGCTGGAAATCTTTATTTTTATAGAATATGCCCTGGGAGAGTTCTTTTATTTTTAGCTGAATTTTCCCCTGGAAGATGATGCCTGAGAGCAAGTGGTTGATGCTTGCTTTTGTGCCTTTTGGGCCATAGATTTCCAGGGTTTTGCTGTAATTATGGGCTGAGAGATTCTGGATTACTCCCGGGATGCCCAGGACATGGTCGCCGTGAAAATGAGTGATGAGAATTTTTGAGAGCTTGGATGGCTTTATGCCTGCGATTCTTAGCTGCCTCTGGGTGCCTTCGCCGCAGTCTATTAAGATGCCCTGTTCTTTGTATTCAAGGAAGATTGCTGAGTGGTTTCTGTCATGGGTTGGCAGCATAGAGGATGTGCCGAGGAAGGTTAGTTTCATGAGATAATGGTTGTGATTGGGGTAGATAAAGTTATGGAATTTTATTTTTTGTGTTCTTGCTGTAGAATAATTAAGATCTTGGGTTTGGATGCATGGGTGGAATCAGCATGGCTTTTGGCGAGTTAAGCTCTTGTGTATGGGCTTTGTTAAGCCCAAGACGCTGTTCAACTTCTTCATTTACAACTGTCCAGAAAAAATCAATAAATCTCTCTACTTTTTTATTGTTTATATTCAGTTTATACATCTGGGCTTTGCCTACTTTGCGCGTTAAGATAATCCAACCAAAGTTTACAAGCTCTTTTTTTAATTGCTTTATGCAAGGGTAGCTTAATCCTGCATAACCTGCAATGTCTTTTAAAGAATAATCATATTCCTGGTGTACAATAAGAAAGTCAAGCACTTTGTTCTTTGGTGTTGCTCCTTCGCGTTCTAAAAAAATTGATTTTTCCATGACTTATAGAATATAAAATGATTATTTAAGGCTTTCTATTTATCCTATAAGGGATGTTATTATATACTAAAAAACCTGAAATTATTTAAACTTGCTTAGTGTATATGCGCACATGAAGGTACACAAAAGCGAGTATATTGGTTATAGCAGGGTTATTGTCAGAAAACTTCACAGGAGCTGCTGTTATGGTGTTGGTTCAATGTATGAGGATAATGTTGTTACCGGAATACCTGATAAGGGGGTGGCTAGGAAAGTGCTGGATGCGCTTGTAAGGCAGAGTATTGTATGCAAAAAGAAAAAAGAGCACGGCGGGAAATATTACCTTAATATGGAAAGATATGATAAAATTAAGGAAATTATAAAAGAAAAGGGGAATCGCTCAATAATTCCTATGCTATTGATGCTTTAGCATGTTATCTGGATAAGAAAGTATTTTAAACGCTAAATTCCACCACTCTTTGAGTGGTGGTTTACTGCGTAAACCACTTATTGATTATGTGGAATTGGTGTGCTCAAGAATAAGTATGGTGCTTAGGCATCATACTCTTAGTCTATGACTATGGTTCTTGACATGCTTTGAGCTGAGAATAACAGAAGGTTTAAGGAAAAATGGCTGAAGAAGGGAATGTGAAGAAAACCAGGATGTTTAAGGCCTTAATAATTGGGGATTCGGTTATTGCAGAGGATAAGGCTGGAGCAAGAGGATTATATGACCAGGGAGTGTATGGGGAGCCTAAAGAGGGGAAGATACAGTATTCTTATGTTGAGGCTTTGTATTTGCTGGAGAAGAAGAAATTAAATATTTATTTTGAGAAGAAGAAGCTGAAGAAGGATGATTTTGTCAAGCTTGCTGTTAAGCAGGATAATGATTTCTGGATTAAGTTTATTGTTTACAGGGATATGAGGCTTAGGGGATATATTGTCAAGACTGCTTTAAAATTTGGTGCTGATTTCAGGGTGTATGACCGAGGAATCAGGCCTGGGCAGGACCATGCAAAATGGATTTTGTATCCTGTGCATGAAAAATACAAGATGAGTATGTATGAATTTGCTGCCAAGAACAGGGTTGCGCACAGCACAAGGAAAAGGCTATTATTGGCTGTTGTGGATGATGAGAATGATGTAAGCTACTGGAATATTGCGTGGAC
>DATDYH010000104.1:0-2124 GCA_035289045.1 Candidatus Nanoarchaeia archaeon | reverse complement strand
TTTTTGCCTTTGTAGCTTTAACTTTAGTTTTTTCATTCTCAACTGGCTGTTTGTGCTTAGTTCTCTTTGCAACTGAGCTTGGCTTTTCTTTTTTTGTCTTGATTTTTTTATTATAAGCAACATCAATGCCTTCTTTTGCCAATAGCTCTTTTAACTCTTCTGAAGAAATTCCTTTTTTTATTTTCAACAGCTTATCTGAAAGCTCTAAATGGGCGAGGTTGCATTTCCTTCTTTTCACATCCCCATCTATTATTACAAAGTTTCCTTTTAATATATCAACTATTACAGCTTTTCTATTGCCTTCTCTTCCTGCTATTTTTGTGCATATTCTTCCTAGAAGCTCTGCCATTTTAACCTCGTAAAGTATTGATTAACTCTCTCCTTGAGCATTTGCTGCATAATCCTGGAAACCTTCTTTCTGGCCTTTTTTTTGATTTTGTGAGTTTTCTCTGCTGTTTATTGATTAGATTAGAGATTCCATGCAAGGGCTTTTTGCACTTGCTGCATACTGGTTTAGAGGGTTTTTTTGCTATTCTTGTTATCTTTACACTGCTACCAGGAGTTCTTGTGTATTTTATCCTGCGCTTTCTGGACATTTCGATTCTTGCCATTATAAGTGTACCTTCCCTGTTCTTATCAATCCTTCCGAGCCGAAAAGAGCCAAATTTCTTTTGATTATTTTCATTTTAATACACTTTCATTATTTTTCTTAGGATTATGCTGAAGACTATTGCAAGAAGCATATAAGCCCAGAACCAGCTCATAAACCCAAAAAACTTTGGATTATCAAGGTTTTTAAAGATATCTGAAAACCAGCGAATAAGCAGTATAAACGGGATTGCCGTATAAATCAAAGGCTTCATTGTTAATTCAAATGTCTTTGGAATCTGCTCAAATTGCTTTTTCTGCATCTCAAGCATCTTTGATGGATTGTTCTGGTATTGCTTCATTTCTTCCTGCATTGCTTTTTGCTCGTCTTTTAATGTTTTCAATGCTGCCTGGTCTGTAGCATATTTTTGGATAAGAGTTGTCAGGAATGTTACGAATAATATAACAACAATAAAACCAAAATGGAGATTAAGGTTGATTAGATAACCAAATGATGGGTTTAGAACTGCGTGAACTGAATTTTTAATTGCTGGAACAGAATCCCAGAGAGATGCAACTACAAGGCTTAAAAACATTACAAGCATCAGGATTACCAGGCCTTTTTTCATTGCTTACCTCCCATCATTTTTCTCAATGCAGGGTGCATATCCATCATGTGCTGCTGAGCTATGTCTTCATAAAACTTGTAGATAATCATTACTGTAAGCAGGATTCCAGTGCCTCTTGATAAGGCTCCGCTTAAATCAGCTACTGCAGCTAAGAAACCTACCGCTATTGCACCCATAACAGTTAAAGGCATAATATACCTGCTTAAGAGTGTTTCTAAAACCCTTTCATCCCTTCTAAAACCTGAAACCTGCAATCCAGATGCCATTAATTGCTTTGCCTGGGATTTTGCATCCATTCCAGATGTCTGAACCCAGAATATTGAAAATATAACCGAGCCTATGACAACAAACAGTGCATAGACTGATGCATGGGCAAGTGATGGAAGAAGATTAACCCCTCCTGTAAACAATATTTCAAGGAGATCTGGACCCTGAAGCCATAGGACTATTCCTGAAGTTGGAAGGTTGCCTGAAAAAGTGCCAAGAAATGGATGGCCTTTGCCTTCTAACAATCTTGCCAGCAACTGGATATTTGCGAGAAATGCTGCTATTAAGATAACTGGTATGTTTGAAGTGTATGTGAATTTTAGAGGCCATCTAACCCCATAACCGCGAACTTTTCCAAAGGATAACGGAACCTCAACTTTCATTGCCTGCAGATAGACTGCCAGGACAAATACTACTATTGTTGCCAATATTGAAGATGCTGCTTTTAATGCAGTGTTTATGCTTCCTTCAAGAAGGGCTTTAATCAATACCCAGATTCTTCCTACTGACGGCTGGTTGCTGAATGGAAATCCTAGTTTCTGTGATAATGGCAAATCTTTAGCTGTAGCTGCTGCTTCTGACAATGGGCTTAATGCACCTATAAATATCTGCAGTGAGACTCCAGCAGCAATGAACAATG
>DATDYH010000103.1:0-8156 GCA_035289045.1 Candidatus Nanoarchaeia archaeon | reverse complement strand
CATGCGGAGTAGCCATTGATGTGCCTGACTTATATCTTTCAGCATTGCTCCCATCAAAAGTGCTTGAATTAATATCATTATTTACATTTCCATCATTCGCTCCTCCAGGGGCAAGCAAGTCCAATAAACTATTCCTGTTAGTATAACTTGCCACTGCCAAAATTTTTGTAATACCCCCAACAGAAGTGACATTCTTGGCACAGGCAGGCCCTGAAATTCCTGTTGTGTTTCCATCATTTCCAGAGGCAACAGCAACAAATATTCCATTAGCAACCGCAGCACTTGCAGTAACCGCAATCGGATCTCCTGACTGGCAGCTATCCTCTGTTGTATAAACCACATCACCACCCAGGCTCATGCTAATAACAGAAATGTTAAACAAACTCTTATTGCTCACACAATAATTAATTCCATCAACAATATCTCCGCTTGATCCAACACCAGCAGAATTCATTGTTTTTATCATAACTATCCTGGCACCAGGAGCAACCCCATTTACATTGCCACTACTTCCATTCGCAGCTATAATCCCAGCAACATGGGTTCCATGCCCATTATCATCCCCTGCATTAGTATCTTGTGTCTGTCCATTAGGGCAGCATCCACTAGAACAGTAGCAATACTGCCCAACAATCCTTCCAGCTAATTCAGGCAGGCTTGCATTTATCCCAGTATCAATAACGCATATTGTCTGGTTAGCTCCTGTAAGGTTTAATCCATTTGCTATTTTGGGATAAACTTTTGTAGCATTAATCAAAGGCACAGAATTCTGCAAAAATATCTTGACAGGCGTATCATAATAAACCCTCTCAACCCTTTTATCATTTCTTAATTTCTCAAGCCCCTCTTCACTAACACTTCCAGCAAACCCTTTAACAATCCCATATTCATGCGTTACACTCAGCTCATCCTGATTAAAATCATTAACAACATCCTGAACATTAACCTCTTCTTCAGCACTAAAAATTCCGTAGCCAGTTTTAACATCATCTTTTAAATAAACAATAATTCTTGCACTTCCATTCTCCTGCACTTCATCAAAAACACTCTGCTCAACAACATTATCCTCAGAAACAGCATTAAAAGCAAAGAACAGCACAAGCAACAATCCAAAAACAACAATCACCCCCCTCATTTTTTCACTCTCTTTATTTTATCTCTCCATTCTTATTTTTTCTTTTCTTTTGGGCATATGTTACAAGTTCCTTTGGAACTTTAACATTTGTTCACCATAGGTGAACACTACAAAGACTTTTCTTTTACCACTTTGTTTTCTTTTGGGCACTCTGTTTTTTTGGGACATACAAAGACCTTTTTTTACAAAAAAAGGGATTTGTTTAACCAGCGATATACAGCCTCTTCCCCCTGAACCTGCTCTTCCTGAAATATCTTTTTAACTCCTTAACCTCCTCTTCAAAATTAACAAACTCTCCCTCATCCTCATCATCAAATCCAAATTCCAGTTCTTCATCAACATATTTATTCTTTAGCATTTTAACTCCGAATCTTTAGTATCTCTGCCCCAGGTTTCATCCCAAGACATGCCCCAAAACCCTTTAAATCTTTCTTATTTCTCCCCACCCTGTCAAAAATAACAGTTTTAACATGATATTTATTGCACAGCCTGATATTCTGCATGATTTTCCCGAGTTTATTAACCTTTTCCTCATCTCTCAGCCCAAGCAGGTAATCAATATCAAGGGCAATAGCAATATTATTCTTGGCAGCAAGCCTGCATAAAACATCATTTAATCCTGCACCTCTTTGGTCCATAAAATCCTTCTCAAAATACCTCTCAGGATTAACAAGCATCACTACTTTTTTATTCTCCAAAGCAGCTTTATTAACCTCTTCATTATATCCTTCAACAGCAATTTTATTATGCCTGCCAGTCTCTTGGTAAAACTCTTTTGCTGTTTTTGGCTGAATTACTGGAAAATCCATAATATTTAAAAGAGGGGCAGATTTTTATACTTTACCTTACCCTCTAAACTATGCTTAGTCTGCAAAAAATCTCTGAAAAATGGCAAAAAGCATGGGAACAAGCTAAAATCTTTCAGGTTAAATCAGAAGAAAAAAGCAAAAAGCCAAAGTTCTATGTCCTGGAAATGTACCCCTATCCCTCAGCATCATTCCTTCATGTAGGCCATGTCAGGAACTATACAATAGGCGATGTCTATGCAAGATTCAAGCGCATGCAGGGCTTTAATGTTCTCTACCCAATGGGCTACGATTCTTTTGGCCTGCCAGCAGAAACAGCTGCGAGAAAAGAAAATATTCATCCAAAAGCTTACACTGAAAAGGCAATAAAAAAAATCATGGAATACCAGAAGGCCCTGGGCAACAGCTACGATTGGACAAGAGTTATCTCAAGCCATGACCCGGATTATTACAAATGGAATCAATTTTTCTTCTTAAAACTATATGAACAAGGGCTTGCTTACAGGAAAAAAGCCCAGGTTAACTTCTGCAATACATGCCAGTCAGTCCTGGCAAATGAAGAAGCAGAATCAGGCAAGTGCTGGCGCTGCAATAATGAAGTAACTCAAAAAGACCTTGAGCAATGGTTTTTCAAAATTACAGCATATGCTGACAGGCTTTTGAATGACTTGGATGCCATTGACTGGCCTGAAAGCATAAAAACCATGCAGCGCAACTGGATTGGCAAAAGCGCAGGCGTTAATATCTTTTTTAAATTACAAGAGTCAAACAAAATTCTTCCTGCATTTACAACAAGGGCAGATACAATATTTTCAGTGACTTTTATTGCAATTGCTCCTGAAAGCCCGTTGGTTAAAGAGTTTGTTAAAGGAACAATCCATGAACAAGCAGTAAATGCGTTCATAAAACAAGCCATGAAGGAAAAGATTGAAGACAGAATCAATGAAGAAAAAGAAAAAGAGGGTATTTTTATTGGCAAATACGCTGTTAATCCTGTTAATAATGAGGAAATCCCGATATATGTTTCTAATTTTGCTTTAATGTATGGGACAGGCATTGTCATGTGCAATGCTCATGACAAAAGAGATTTCAGGTTTGCAGGAAAATACAAAATCCCCCTTAAGTTTGTCATAAGCAGTGATGGGAAGCCAATAGACCCAAAAAACTTCAGGGATGCATTCGTTGATGATGGCATCTTATTCAACTCAGGGGAATTTTCAGGCATGAATAATAGAAAAGCCCTGCCTAAAATAGCTGACTGGCTTGAAAAAAAGAAGTTTGGGGAAAAAATAACAAATTATAAGCTCCGCGACTGGATGATTTCAAGGCAAAGGTATTGGGGAACCCCAATTCCCATAATCTACTGCAGTAAATGTGGCGTAGTCCCAGTCCCTGAAAGCCAGCTCCCTGTTCTGCTTCCTGAAAAAGTTGATTTCAACTCAATTGGCAATCCCTTAACAGCAAACAGGAATTTTGTAAGCACAACCTGCCCAAAATGCAAAGGCCCTGCAAAAAGAGAAACAGACACCATGGGCGGGTTTATGGACTCATCATGGTATTTCTTAAGATACTGCTCTCCAAAAAACAAAAAAGAGCCATTTAACAAAGCCCAGATAAACTACTGGATGCCTGTAGACCAGTACATTGGGGGAGCAGAGCATGCTGTCATGCATTTAATGTATGCAAGGTTCTTCACAAAAGCATTAAAAGACTTAAAAATTATAGATTTTGACGAGCCATTCCTGAAATTATTCAACCAGGGCATAGTTTACAAAGACGGGGCAAAGATGTCAAAATCAAAAGGCAATATCGTCTTCCAGACAGACATCTCAAATAAATATGGTATAGACACAGCAAGGTTATTTCTGATGATGGTCTCCTCTCCAGACAGCCAGATGGAGTGGAGTGACACAGGTGTAGAAGGCTCTTTCAGGATAATTAACAGGTTAATAAGGCTAAAAGACAATATCAAAAATCAATCAGATGAAAAAGCAGAGAACAAGATTAATAGGGCAATAGAAACCTTCACAGCAAACATCCAGAATTTTAACTACCCAAAATCAATTGTAGCATTTATAGACTGCCTTGATTACTTCTCAGAAGGCATCTCAAGAAAAAATTATGAAGTGTTGTTAAAGCTGCTCTCTCCTTTCTGCCCGCACATTGCAGAAGAGCTATGGCATAACTTAGGAAATAAAACATTCCTGTCCTTAGAGCCATGGCCAAAAGCAGATACCTCCAAGCTCAGCCAGGAAATAGAGCAAAGAGAACTCCAGTTAAAAACAACATTAGAGGACATTAAAAATGTCATGAATATTATAAAAGCAAAGCAGAACAAAGCTGTTAAAAAATTATATCTTTACACAATTCCAAAAGAATCCCAGTTCTACAAAGAATCAAAAGGCTTGATTGAAAAAGCAACAAACTTAAAAGTGGAAATCTCTGCACTAAATGACAAAGCCATCCACGACCCAGAAGGCAGGGCAAAAAAGGCAAAGCCTGGCAAGCC
Source organism: Candidatus Nanoarchaeia archaeon (assembly GCA_035289045.1). GTDB lineage: Archaea > Nanobdellota > Nanobdellia > SCGC-AAA011-G17 > GW2011-AR20 > DATDYH01. The sequence continues at coordinate 3,706 of DATDYH010000103.1, read as the reverse complement.
AGCAATCTGGATGGAATAAAGGTTATTCTTTGAAATATATATTAAAAACAATAAAATTCCAAAAGAATTTTAGTGTCTCAAAAATATATCTTACAAGATATATTTTTAAAACAACAGACAAGGGACAACCACGCGGGTCTGATTTATATAGAGAAGAATCCTCTTTGGGCTATGAATAAAAAAGATTATATTTTACCCAATTATCTACTGATTTTAGACGAACTAAAATATGTTAAAAAAGGTTCTGATAACATAAGGGCATATGGAACAGGAAATATAATCAAAGAGATACATAGAGATTTAAAAGAAGTTAGAACCTCAAAAGAAGTTTATAAAGAAACGCATCCACGTCAAACTTACTTTAATTGGATAAATGGAGTTTCTGGCATTGCTATTCAGGATTTGTATAATCTTTGCCTATATTGGAAAAGAGCAGGTAATAAAACGGAAAAAGAGTTCAATAGGTTATGGCATAAAATCTATTTGAGTGCAAATTATTTTGGTTGTACCAATGGAAAACAGATAAAGCTACCAAAGCAGATGGATAATAAACTAGCATATTTATTAGGGGTTATAATGGGTGATGGTCACTTAGCCTATCCAGATAAATCTTATGATAAACGCACAACTTATAATAGTGAAGTAAGAATAACCGATGGTCACAAAGAAACATTTATTAATCTAACAACAGTTTTTCAGGAGTTATTTGGATATACCCCAAAGATTTATTCTGAAAAATCAAAGATAAACAAAAAGTTTTATCGATTTGTGATAAAATCCAAGCCCCTCCATAGATTCCTGATGAATATTTGTGAGATTCCTACAGGAAATAAGTCTAATAAAACAAGTATACCTAAAATAATAAAAAGTTCATCCTTAGAAATACAAAAGAGCTTCATTACCGGGTTTTTTGATGCTGATGGATATATAGGGTTAAAAAAAGGTAAATATCCTCATATAGCGATATGTCAGAAAAACAAAGAGATTTTATTATCAATAATTAAAATAAGCAAGAATTACAACCTGGAATGGAAGGGTCCACACAAAATCCTCTCCCGAGGAGATAAGATAAGTTATAGTATTAATCTTTCAAATATCAAGGATATAAAAAGCTTTTTAAAACATTTCCCACCCTATAATCCAATAAAGTTATGGCAAAGCGAGGTAATATGGGAAAGAATAAATCAAATGGAGAAAAATCAATCGTGCACCTTGCATTGATTCTCGATGGAAACCGTCGCTGGGCTATGCAAAACAAACTTGCAATCTTCTCAGGCCATGAAAAAGGTGCAGAAGTTCTTAATAATATCGTGGATTTCTGCCTAAAAGAAAAAATAAAATTCTTAACAATCTATGCCTTATCATCCAAAAACATAAAAAGCAGGTCAAAAGAAGAGATAGCATTTCATTTCTCTCTGCATAAAAAATATCTTCAAAGGGAGCTGGACTCAGGAAAATATAAAAAACAAGGCATAAGGTTTAATGCTCTTGGCAGAATCCAAAGCCTTCCAAAAGATGAGCAGGATGTTTTAAAAGAGGCAATGAAGAAATCAAAAAATTTTAATAGCTTAATCTTCAGCACCTGCATCGCTTATGACGGCCAGGAAGAAATCGTTGATGCTGTTAAAAACATTATAAGCAAAAAAATGCCTGTAGAAAGCATCAATGAAGATTTAATCAAGAAAAATCTCTACACCGCAGAGATTCCACCACCAGACCTAATCATCAGGACAGGCATGTTCCCTGAGCAAAGGTTGTCAGGCTTCTTATTATGGGATTCCTCATATTCAGAACTACATTTCACAAAAACTCTTTGGCCCGATTTCACAATTGAAGAATTAGGCTCAATCCTCAATAACTATCTAAAAAGAGAAAGAAGAAATGGTGGTTAATTTCTTATCCTTCTTCTGCATTCATCAGCGAATTCTTTTAAAGTGTAAATATCCGGCTCTATCCCTACAAACTGGTTCTTTGTTCCTGCACAAATAAATTGGGGTATTGCTCCAGGCCTGTACACACCATTAAAGCACCCCTTAACATAGTCCTCAGTTTCATTAAAGCTTCCGCTTGCATCATCCCCAACCCTTGCCTTAACAACAGAATAGTTAAGGCCCTCAAGCTTTTCAACAACAGGCTCCCATTCACTGCTGAACGAGTTCCATGAAGCATACCTGAAAATAATTGTATCTTCTTTTAAGGCGATAAACTTAGCCAGGCATTGCTGGTGAGGTGTTAATTCCTTAACAATCTCCCCGTTAATCTTGCTTGTCTCATTCCCAGATGCATTAGTTAATTCAGGGCCACTGGTCAGCAAGGTAGTCGTTGTTTCCAAAATCATTGTGGTGGTGCTTTCATTAGCGATAGTGGTGGTTGTCCCATCAGCAGTTAAATTAGCAGCCAAAGCAGTCTCGTTTCCAGAACCGCCAGCAGGTTTAAGCTCACTCCATGCCCCATAGGCTATCAGGCAAAGCAGAGCAAGAGTCAAAACCATGATTATCAGCTTTTTAGCCATAATCCTGGGAATAAACCAAAGCTTATAAGATTTCCTAGAAAAGCTTAAAAGACGAGATAGCTCAGCTATTCCCAAGCGTCAGTCGTATAGTGGTCTAGTATTTCAGCCTTCCATTCCAAGAAGTAAGCTGATGACCGGGGTTCAAATATCAGAACCCGGATGGTGCCGATACCTCCGGGACAGAATGAAACTCCCCGCTGACGCAATTATTTTTATCAGCTACTAGCTTCTCCCATTTATTTTATGAAGAACCCTCGGTCAAAGACCCGAGGGTATCTCTGTCAAGCTGCTCTGTCTTGTATTATCCGGCGCGATAAAATATCTCTGTTTAGCAATATACCTGTCAAGAACATGCATATCAGAACCGATTGAATAGCAGTAATACTGGCTTCCCCACAATCCAGAACCCCAGAAATATTTCTGCTTCAGCCATGGAAATTTTTTCAGTAAAAAATATCCGCTCCTCCCTTTGAATGTCTTGCGTAATTCTGGCTCAGAATACTTCTCAAGGTCTGGGATAATGTGAAGATGATTGTTATCAAACCCTATAGACTTGATGTCTACTCCAAGTTCCTGAGCAGCCCCAAGAATAATATTTTTGCATTCTTCTCTTACCTCGGGGAAAGCAAAGATTTCATGGCAGTATCTCACTTTAAAACTCATATGGACCCAGATTCTTGAAAGTCCATGGGCATATTTCTTTGTATCGCGATTCATTTAAAACACCTCCAGAAAGTTTTATTAAGGCGCAGAATATAGTTCACACTAGGTTTGATGTTCTAGTGCAAAGCATTTCTGCACTAGTTTTTCTTTTATTTACAACAAGAAAAAGCTTGTGAATTAGGCTTCGCCCTCACAAGTCAAAGACTTGTGGAAATCAATCGCTTTATAAAGAGAGGAGTTTATGCTTTTTTATGGGCATATGGGCTAATAAGCTAAAAAATGCTTTAATTACTGGAATAGTTATGGTTGGTCTTGTTCTTCCATCCAGAAGCCATGCTGGGATAAATTTAAGTGCTGATTTCTGGACTAAATATCTTGGAGCAATGGGGTTTCATTTAGAAAGCCAAACAGTTATCCAGCCAGCGATTAATGTTAGCAGGAATGGGCTTTATGGTGTTTTGTGGTCAAACTTAAATAGAAAAACCGGGTTAAGCGAGGTTGATTACACTGCTGGATATTCCAGGGATGTTA
>DATDYH010000102.1:0-2360 GCA_035289045.1 Candidatus Nanoarchaeia archaeon | reverse complement strand
CCTGCAAGCAAACCCTTTAGGAAAGTGTTTGCATCCCCAAAACTTAAAGCTTTGCTTAGCAAGAAAGCTGGGAAAGAAAAGAAAAAAGAGCTTTTAAGATTTGCTTTTGTCATGCTCAAGCACAAAAGTCCTGATAAAGGGTATAAGCATGCCAAGGATTACAGGGCCTATAATTAACCCAACTAGCCCCAGGAATTTTAACCCGCCAAGCACGCCAAGAAGAACAATTAATGGATGGATTTTTGACTTGTCCACGATGATTTTGTTTTTCAACATGAATTCAACAAGAATGATTAACAGAACTCCGTAAATAATAATGCCTATGCCTGAAAATGTGCTGCCCTGGATAAGTTTTATTATGCCTGCTGGACCCCACACCAAGATTGTGCCTAATCCCGGGATAAAAGTAAGAATAAACATGATTAAGCCCCATAAGATTGGGGAAGGCACGCCAAAAATATAAAAGCCTACTGCACCTAAAACCCCTTCTATTAAGCCTGTCAGGACAACGCTGTACATCACTCCTGAGGCTGTTTTTTTGAATTCATTATGAAGAAACTGCTTTTCTTCATGCCTGAATGGGAGAAGGCTTTCAAGCTTTAAGAATAATTCTGGCCCATCCTTTATAAAATAAAACAAGCAGGTAATAAAGATAAGGAGGTTAATCAGCAATGAAGGCAGCGATAAGAGAAATTCTGAGGCTTTTGAAGCAATAAACATGACCATTTTTTTAATCCCTTCATCAAGAAAGTCTGAAAGCTCTGGAGAGAGCGTGTTTATTAAAGAGGTGTAATCATAGTTCTGAAGGATGATTTTTGTTTCCATGTATAATGCATTTAAGACAAAATAAAGGGGAATTGCAATAAGCAGAATCAACAGGAATATGATTATTAGTGCTGAGAATGTCTTTCTTCTTATCCTTGAGTTAATGATGCTAAATACAGGATAGCATAAGTATGCAAGAACTCCGGCTGAGATTATTGTGATGATAAACGGCCTGATTAAAAGGAAAGAAAGGGTTACCAGCACAAGGAGAATAAACAGCAGGATGAGCTTCTGTGGCCTGGAATTTGTTGAAAGCATTAAGCTTGAGAAGGAATTTTTGTATATAAATTTATGGTTTTTTGCTTTAGAAATCCTTAAAAACATAGCAGGGTTGATATACCTATGGGTGAAGTTAAAGTTATTGGTTTAAGTGAAAAAATAATGATTAATGGCAAAGCTGTTCTTGCCAAAATTGATACTGGTGCTGAGAGAAACTCGCTTGATGTAAGGCTTGCTGCTGAGCTTGGATTAGGGCCTATAATTGGAGTAAGAAGGTATGTGAATGTTCATGGAAAAACAATAAGGCCTTTGGTTAAGGCTCACCTTGAGATTAATGGAAAAAAAATCCATGCCAGCTTTAACTTATTTGACAGGCAGAACCTGAAGTTTCGGGTTTTGATTGGGAAGAAAACTTTGAAAAAAGCTGGATTTTTAATTGACCCAAGAAAATGAAGATAGCTATTATTAGTTTAAACAGTGAAAGCAGCAGGATGATTGGAGAGAGCTGCAAAAAGTATTTTTCCCAAGTTGACATGATAAGCTTAAAAGAGCTTGAGGTGCATGTTGATGGCGGGGGAATAGAACTGCTGCACAATGGGAAAAGGTTTCCTGAGTATGACTGCGTGTATTGCAGGGCAAGTTACAAGTATGTTTTGCTTGCAAGAAGCGTTACATCTGCACTAAAGGATAAGTGCTATATGCCATTATCTGCTGGTGCTTTTACAGTAGGGCATGACAAATTTTTAACCCAGTTAAGCCTGCAAAAGTTCAATGTTGACATGCCTAAGACATACCTTGCTGGGAACACCTTAAATGCCAAGGAGATTTTAAAGAAGATTCATTATCCTGCTATTATCAAGATTCCATCCGGGACCCATGGAAAAGGGGTTATGTTTGCTGATTCTCTGCAGAGTGCCAAATCCTTACTGGATACAATGGATGTGTTTAAGCAGCCGTTTATTATCCAGGAGTATATAGAAACAGGTGCAACTGACATAAGAGCCTTGGTTGTTGGTGAGAGAGTGATTGGGTGCATGAAGAGGAAGGCTGAGAAGGGAGAATTAAGAGCCAATATTCATATGGGGGGGACTGGCAAGAATTATGCCTTATGCGAAGACGCTGAGAAGATGGCTGTCAGAAGCGCCCAGGCTGTTAAAGCAGAGGTTTGCGCTATTGATTTATTAGAGAAAGGAAAGGAGTTCAAAGTTATTGAAGTGAATGTAAGCCCGGGGATTCAGGGGCTGACTAAGGCTACTGGTAAAGACATTGCTGGGGAGATTGCTGTGTTTTTGCATGAGCGGACTTTGGAATGGAAG
>DATDYH010000101.1:0-2131 GCA_035289045.1 Candidatus Nanoarchaeia archaeon | reverse complement strand
TATTGTGCTTTTGCTTTTTCTACTGCTTTCTCAATTACCCTGCTCTCAATCTGGCTTGTTTCCTGATAGCCAAAGATTCTCTTGTAAAAATCCTGCCTTTTAATCATGTTTGTTTTCCTTTCCTTATGCCCTTTTTTTATTCAATAGTTCTTACCTGTTTTATCTATTTTTTTGACCTGAATCTTTTTGCAAACTCCCTTATGCTTGGCTCTGTGTGGTCTGCGTATTTCTCTGCTGTTTGAGATGGAGAACTCATTGAGCCATATATTCTTTCAATATCCTCTTTATGCGGGAGATAGATTTTTTCCCTAAATTCTCTGATAAGATGGTTTGCATTTCTCATTGAAAGAGAGTTTGTTAAATCATCAGATGCATCTGCTTCAAGAGCATCACTGAAAACTGCTCTATGGGCTATGAGATAAGGCAGAACCTGTTCGATAGTTTCTGATGAAATTGCGGTTTCTCCTTTTAAGTAGCTTAAAAGCCCTGCAAACTCTCTTCCTCTTATCCTTAAACGCACTGACAGCTGATTTTCAACCATGCCTACTGGAAATTGGGCATCATGGTTGCTGATGGTAGCTCCTGCCTGTTTAGGAATGCAGTTTATATGGTCAATAAATGCGTTCCAGTAAAGCTGTGCATCCTGGCTAAATGGGTATGATTTACCTATTTCTTTTAATGCTTTAATCTCTTCGGGTTTAAGAGTAATCCCTTCTGTCTGCTCTTTAAACTTTTCCTGGAGCTTAGCAGATTCTTCAAGCTTACGCCCATAATCAGCATGAGTGTCTGCAAAAACTTCCTGAATCTTTTCTGAAAGACTCTTGTTTGAAATTCTTGCTCTCTGCTCTTCTATATCTGGTGCTTCAATGATTCCAAATATGTATTTTCTTGCTTCTTTTCTTATCTCCGCAGCTTTTTCAGGATTTGCTTCAATCAAGGAAATCATTGCCCGGTTAAGCTCTGCAATAGCCTTCTTTTTATCATCTGGCAGTGCAGAGAGATTTAGCTCTCCCATAATATAGTTACCAAGCCATAATGGCTGGGAGACTTCAACAGAAGCATCAAACCTGTCCAAAAATGGGGGGGCCATTGCTGTATTTCCTAAATCCTCATAATTTGCTGTTGCAAAAAAAGAAGGTTTTCCTGCTCCAGAAGTTACAAACCTGTCTAAATAGCCAAACTGTCCTGTTTCTACTGCTTTAAGAAGTGCATTTTGGGTTTGTGGTGGAATACGATTAACCTCATCAACGATTTTAGCACCTGGGGTCTGGGAAAAAAGAGAGAAAATTACCTCTTCTCCTTCACCTTTATTGATTTTTGAAAGGTCAACTCTTCCAAAAATTTTCTCTTCTGTCAGGAATGGATGTCCCTGGAGCATGCTTTTATCAACAAGCTCAATAGGCAGGCTATATAACAAAGATGAAACTGCCTGTGCTGTTGTTGTTTTACCTAGGCCATAGCTCCCCTTTACAAGAATGTTTCTTCCTAAAATCGCGTTTGCTATGCTCATTAAGATAACATCATTTACTTTTCCACACTCTCCCAGGTCAAGATTAGGGTGGCTTACATAATAGCTTCCCTGAATATAATTGTGAGTGTCCATTACTGACTGCAAGATGCTCTCTCTTTTTTGTGGAGCCTCTGATGCTTTGCTAAGAAAGGACTCTAACCCTGAATTTTTAAGTGATTCATTCATTTTTTCCTCCCCTTCAAGAAGTGTTCTATGCTATACTCTATTAGGTGGGATTTGTTCCTGAATATCCCTTTCTGGACAAACCTTTCTAACAAGGCAATTTTTGTCCTCTTCTATTGAGATGCTTAGCTTCTGTTTCATAGCATAAAGTAAGAAGATATGCCTTTATAAACCTTTCTATTTTTAACTACTCAATAGGGGTTATTATACTTCTTAGTTCTGAAAATGGGTTTTATTGAGAAGAGGAGATATTTCGGATAAGAAATACATCTATGCAATAAATGCATGGATTTAGCAGCGATTAAAAAGATTTAAATATACCTAAGAATTGTTTTAAGCAGGAAAGAGGTGTTTTCATGAAAAAGTTAATAATGGCCTTGGTAATGTGCTTGTTTTTAGTTCCGTTTGTTAATGCCGAGTTTAGTGTTGCTGATGAAG
>DATDYH010000100.1:0-3355 GCA_035289045.1 Candidatus Nanoarchaeia archaeon | reverse complement strand
TGCCTGGAGTTCCTGGAATGCCTGGAGTTCCTGGAATGCCTGGGGCTCAGGAAGAAGACAAGGAGGCTATAAATGTTTTTGTGCTTGTTGATGATTCTTCTGCTGAAAGAGGGAAATTAATTGATTTTATTGAAAAAATTGACAGGAATATTGTAATGCTTGGGAAGGAAATAAATAATAAAATAAAGACAACTACTCTGGCAATAACAGAGTTAAGAGAGCAGTGCTATGATGGGAAATATGAATTATTAAGGATGATTTCTATTGGCGCTGTGGTGTATGACCCTAAGGAATTACTGGCTGCCATAAGAATTGCAGAAGTGCATAAAGCCATGGTCATCAGGAAGTTTGACAAGTACATTGTCAGCTATGTTGCAGCAGGCAGCTTGTTTAGGGGGGATAAAATCAGCAATGATATTGATGTTTATGTTGTTGTTGATGACACTGATGTTAAGAGAATGGGGAGATTTGAGCTTAAGGACAAGCTAAGAGCGATTATTCTTGGGCAGGGATTTGATGCTGGAAGGATTACCGGTGTAAAGAAGCAGTTTCATGTCCAGACTTATATATTGACTGATTTCTGGGAGAGCATGAAAGATGCTAATCCTGTTATTTTCACTTTATTGAGAGATGGGGTGCCTTTGTATGACAGAGGGGTTTTCATGCCCTGGAAATTATTATTAGAGATGGGAAGAGTAAAGCCAAGCCCTGAAGCAATTGATGTGCAGATGGATATTGGGGATAAATTACTTATCAGGTCAAGGCAGAAATTATTAAGTGTGGTTGGGGAAGATTTGTATTATGCAATGCTGAATCCTGCACAAGCTGCTTTAATGCTTTATGGATTAAACCCGCCTACGCCTAAAGAGACCATTCACTTGTTAAGAGAGGTTTTTGTCAAGAAAGAAAAATTATTGGAAGAAAAATATGTCAGGTCCCTGGAAAAAATCAGGCAATATTACAAGGATATTGAGCATGGGAAGATGAAGAGTGTTACTGGTGCTGAGATTGACAGGTTATTAAAGGATGTTGAAGGGTATTTGAATAAGCTGAATGCTATTTTTAACAGCCTTGAAAAGAAGATGGATAAGAAAACTTTTGCTGAGATGAATGATGGGCTGAATAAGCTGGCTAAAGACTTGTTAATTGAGCTTGGAGTAAAGGAGAAGGATGTTAAGAAAGGGCTTAAAAAATTAAGCGAGGATGGGGAGATTTCAAAAGATGCTTATACTCTTTTTGTTGATATAGCCAAGACGAATATTGGAAAATTAGAGCGGGCTGAAGCGCAGAAAATAAGAAGAGAGGCAAGAAGCCTGATAAACCAGCTAACAGAGGTATTGCAGGGGAAGAGGACTGCGAAGGTTGCAAGAAACAGAATCAAGGTTAAGTATGGGGACAAGTTTGGGGAAGTGTATTTGTTCCCAGGAAAAGTGTTCTTTGTTATAGATGCCAATGCTGCTGAAAAAGAGATTCAAAAAGCTGAGCTTGGAAAAGATGGGGGCCTGAAAAACATTCAGGGAAGCAATATTGTTGAGCTGGAGGACAACATCATTAACAACCCTGCTGTTGTGCAGAACTTGTCAGGAAAATTACTTGATGAGCTGAAGAAGATTTTTGGGGAAGAGATAGAGATTAGCTTAAACTGATTAATCTCCTATTTGAATCAAGAATTAGTTTTATTGCCTGATATTTCTCTTTCATCATGTTTTTAGCCTCTGGAAGTGTTAATTTTTTGTTCCAGTCACGCTCAATTTTTTCATCAACCCATGTGAAAGCTTCTTTAAAATTACTTTTCTTGCAGCGCCAATAGAAAAAAACAGGCAGAATATCAAAATGAGCCATGGCATCAGCATTAGCAATTATTTTAGCAATAGTTGTTTTTGGTGAGATATTTTTACTGCTCCTGTGAGATTCTACGCAATGTTTTACTTCATCAATAACTTTTTGGGGATAACCATGTTCCTTTAATATTTTTTCAGCTTCAGGAACACCTGTAATATCATGGTCTTCATCACTAAACCTTAATCTTCCAATATCATGAAGTAAAGCTGCGAGTTCGGTAACTTCTTCATCTGCTTTCAAAAGCTTCGCTAGTTTTTTTGCATAATTAACAACTGGAACCAGATGATAGTCCCAGTCATCTTCATCAGCTTCATTTTTCACAAGTTGCCTTATTTTTTCTAACATATTGAGTTAATTATCTAATATTTTATCAAGCTCTTTTCCAGCTTTTTCCTTTTGCTGGTTGTGGTGCTTTAGGAAGAGAGTTATTTTATCTATTAAAATTGCCTTTAACTCCCAGGTTAATAAGCTCCCTGACTTGTAATTATTGTAAATTTCATTTAGCTTTTTATCGTCTTCTTCAAACAGGTAGTTCAGCCACTGGAAGCTTACATCAATGTCTGGATTCCCGCCTTTTTTCCTGTGCTCTGCTATTGAGGATTGGCCGCCTGAAAATGCATACTTGTTGATTTTCTTTGCTATGGTTCTTTCATCATCAGTAAATGCAATGTAGGATTCTGGCTTGCTTGAGGACATTTTTGTTGTTACGCCCTGCAAGCCAGGAACAAGCTTGTGGAAGGTGAATGCTGGAAGAGCAAAATTCATTCTTGATGCTATGTCCCTTGTGAAATTAGCATGAGGGAGTTGGTCAAAGCCAACAGGGGTTAAGGTTAATGGGGTGCCTTCCTGCTGGGGGAGAAGAATGTCAGCTGCCTGGGTTAATGCTGAAACTAATTTTGCAGGGCTGATTGCTCCATAAATGTTCTTTACTTCATTAAATGTTGTTTTTGCAGATGCTAATTTGCTCAGGTTGTTGTATTCCCTGCCTCCTTCTGACTGGAAATAGAATTTAAGGTTTTTTGTTGACAACCCTAAAGCAAGATAGTTTAATAAATACTCTTCTATTGCTGTTTTTCTTGCCTGCTCTTTTGTAAACTCCCTTGTCAGCATTGCTTCTATGTCGGCTGCCACAAGATAAATTTTAGCACCCAGCTTTTGATAGTAAATAACCTGCTGGATTACAGACATATGCCCAAAATGAAAGCAGCCAGAGGGCATTAAGCCTGTTAAGATTGCAAATGCTTCTTTTTTTTGGATTGCTCCCAGGATTTTTGAAAAGTCTTTATGCCCGATTACCAGGCCTCTCCTTAAAGGCAGTGGAGAGTTTTTAAGCTGGGATGGGAACCTGCTGAAATTATCCACACCCAGGTCCTGCATTAATTTGTAATAATCCTTGACTTCTTTTACATCCCACGGGTCAATGCTGGCTTTCATTTTAGCCTTAATAATAAAGGGAGATTTAAAAATCTTTGGTTAAGCTGTTTTCTTTAAGCCTGCTTTTTTTTCTGGAAAA
>DATDYH010000099.1:0-6098 GCA_035289045.1 Candidatus Nanoarchaeia archaeon | reverse complement strand
GTTTTCCTTGCCTGGTCAAGAGGAAGCTCTTTATAGGTTATTTCAATAGCCTGGCTTATGTTTTCATTAACAAGGGCTTCAACTTTTTTAAGCTGCTTCTCTGAAAGCTTTTCATTATTGGAGAAATCAAACCTTAATCTCTCTGATGTAATGTTGCTGCCTTTTTGCTGGACATGAGCCCCTAAAACAATTCTTAGAGCCTGATGAAGAAGATGGGTTGCTGTGTGCAGCTTACGGGTTGCTAATGACTGGTCTGCCAGGCCTGAGGAGAATTTTTTTTCAGCTCCTTTTTTTGATAATTCCTGGTGCTGTTTTAATAAATCATTGAACCCTTGCTCATCTATTTTTAATTTCTTTTCCTGGGCAAGCTCTTTTGTCATTTCTAATGGGAAGCCATAGCTTTGGTAGAGGTCAAAAACTATTTTTCCTGAAATGATTTTGCCTTTTAATATTTGGGCTTCCCGCTCAAAAATTCTTGTGCCTTTTTCAAGTGCTGTCCTGAATTTTTCCTCTTCTTTTGAAAGCTCTTCAAGTATGAAACTTTTATTTTTGCTTAGCTCTGGATATTGCTGAGAGTATTGATTGATTATTAAGGTGGCGAGCTGACTGAAACTTTCTTCCATGCCTAACAGCCTTGAATGCCTTAATGCCCTGCGGATTAACTTCCTTAATACATAGCCATGCTCTACATTGCTTGGCGGGATGTTTTCAGCTAATATGAAAACAGCTGCCCTTAAATGGTCTGTTACTATTCTCTCTGATGTTGTGTTTGGGTTTTTTGAGAGCTGGCTGATTCTTGAAATTATTGGCTGGAGCAGGTCTGTTTCATAGACTGATGACTTTCCCTGGAGGATTGCTGAGGTTCTTTCCAGGCCCATGCCTGTGTCAACATTCTTCTGCTTTAAGGGAATGTACTTGCCTTCTGGTGTTTTATTATACTGCATAAAAACATCATTCCAGATTTCAACCCATTGCTTGTCTTTTGGGCTGAATTTTTTTGGTGGCTGCTCTTTCCCTGCCCAGTAAAACATTTCTGTGTCTGGGCCGCAGGGACCTGTTAATCCTGCTGGGCCCCACCAGTTGTCTGCTTTTGGCAGGAAGGCAATTCTCTCTTTTGGAATGCCTAGGGAAAGCCATGTTTTTTCTGATTCAATGTCCTTAGGGCAGTCTTTGTCTCCTGCAAAGCAGGTTACTGCAAGTTTTTCTTTTGCTAGTCCTAAATATTTTTTGCTTGTCAGGAATTCATAGCTCATTTTGATTGCTTCTTCCTTGAAATAATCCCCTAATGACCAATTGCCAAGCATTTCAAAGAAAGTTAAATGGACTTCATCGCCAACTTCTTCTATGTCTGGGGTCCTGATGCATTTTTGGATGCTGCAGACTCTTTTGCCTGCTGGATGGGGGTTGCCTAATAGAAAAGGAACAAGAGGGTGCATGCCTGCGGTTGTGAACAAGACTGTTGGGTCGTTTTCTGGTATTAATGATGAGGATGGAAGGATTGAGTGGCCTTTTGAGGTGAAAAAGTCAAGATACAGCTTTTGCAAGTCGCGGGTTTTCATATGCTTAAAAGGATAAGTAGATTTAAATAGATTTCTAACCCTTTAGAGGTGTGATGTGGCACTATAACCCTAATGGTGTGGGGATTCTTCGGGCAATCTCTAGCAGGGGGCTTGATGGTGTTGTACTTCATTATTTTATGGGCAGGATGGTTGACAGGAGTGCTGGTGAGATGAGAACATTCTTCTATCTTACTTTGAGGCTTGGTGATGGAGAGATTGTTTATGCTACCAGGTCAGAGAGTGAAGAAGAGGTGAGAGGCATCTTAACAAGAGCAAAGAGCCTTTTTGAGGATGCGGTTGATGACCCTGAGCTTGAGAGAGAGGCTCCAAGATTAAGCATGGAAGAGAGTGTGAAAGCTTAAATAGTTTTTTTCTTTTGTGATTATATGCCATCTGAAATCCCTAAGTTTTTTAGCAAGAAAGAATTGCAAAGGATAATTAGCGAGAACAATGTTATTTTTACAAAAATAAACCAGCTTGACAAGAAGGATTTTTTTGGGAGATCTCCTCCTACAATCTTTGTCGGGAGCAAGCTAAAGTATCCTGCTGTTAATGTTGGGATTTTAAGCCCGCCTGAAGAAACTCCTGATTCCTGGCTGTATGATGCACAGACTTATTGGCCTGGGACTGATTTTACTATTCGGGATATAATTGCCTTAAGAAGTGCTTTGATTAATTCAAGGTTTGAGACAAGGGTTGGCTCTGTTCGTGGAGAGAATAAGTTTACAGGAATTGCCCAGGAGATTGGGGTTGGCAAGAGCCCGGTGGATGTGGAGATTGAGCTTGAGAAAAAGCCTGTTATGAAGACTAATTATGATAGCATAAGGCTGCCAATGGGGCCTGCTGTTGGATTAAAAAATGCCAAGATTGTTGAGAATGTCAAGGTTGACAACAGGGTTGATAAGGTTATTAGTGATACTGACTTAAAAGCTGTTAATGGGATGCAGATGCTGTATGAGAAGGGGATTGATGAGCATGTGATTTCCCAGCTGCTTACTTTGGGGGTGCTTGGGCTGAAGAAGAATAGGAGGTTAGTGCCTACAAGATTTTCAATAACTGCAACTGATGATACCTTAGGAAAACAAATTATCCAAGAGGCCAGGGATTACCCCCTTATTAATGAGTATAGGCTCTATACCGGGAGCTATTTTGGAAACTATTACTATGTCCTGATGTTTCCAGGGGTTTTTTCTTATGAGCTTTTTGAAGGCTATCTGCCAAAAAGCGCATGGAATAAGGAAGCTGTTATTAAATGGGCCACTGATGAAGAGAGCTTGTTTGGAAGGAAGAGTTATGCTTCAAATACTGTTGGGGGATATTATGCAGCCAGGCTGCCGGTGCTGGAGCATTTAAAAAATGTTAAAAGACAGGCTGCTGTTTTGGTTATTCGTTTTGAGACTCCTGAATATTTTGCTGCTCTAGGGGTGTGGGTTGTTCGTTCAGCAGCCAGAAGAACCATGGCTAATCAGTATGTGTGCTTTGATTCAAGAGAGCATTTATTGGCCGCTGCTAAAAAAGAGATATACCAAAGGTTCAGATATAATATTGATGATATTTTTAGGATGAGCAAATTATTAAACCTGGTTAAGACACAAAAGAGACTGATGGAATTTTGTTGATTTAAAAGTGGTGAATTTAGATAGGTTTAAATATTTTTTTGCTTGCTTCTTGTTATGCCAGAGATGCTTAAAAAGAAACTTTCAGGTGAAACCCTTAAATATCTAGCTGAAATAGAAAAGATTGGGCGAAGCTGTTCTAATGGGCTTGCTCCTGCTGAGAAGCTTAGAAATGTTCTTGCCTGGAAGTTTAGGTATGCTTTTTTTGGTGAATATGGATGGTATAGAGAAAAAGGAGGAAGAGAGACTGTAAGGACTAATTTAAAGCTATTTTCTCCTGAATGGAAGGGAGTGAGTGACGGCCGTCTTGATGATGTTGAGTTATCCTTGCTTGATTTAGAGAATGCTGTGATTGCACTTGATGGTTTTTATGGTGCGGGGTTAAAGATGGTTTGCTCTAAACCGGGGTTTAATGTTAAAATTTTTGTAGGATTGTTGCGCTCACTTCCTCATGGAGAGGTTGAGCATCTTGATGGGTTATGCAGATTGAATGTCCATAAGTATGCTTATGATGATACTCTGAAAACCCCTCTTGCTGTTGAGGTCAGGAGAAATTTTTACAAAAATTCTTTTGGGCAGTTTTTATTTAGGGGCAGGTCAAGAAACGATATGTGGTTAAACAGGCTAGAAGGCTTGCTAAAGGCTGAATTCCGCAGCTATAGTATATAAAATAAGATTTGTTGATTACCACAGCTCAACCTTGATGTTTTCTTTCTTAACTCCAAGCTCTGTTAAACACTCTCTTGTTGATTTTTAAGCCAGCTATATCTTCTTTAACAACCCCTCAAACTCCTTTTTTATTTCTGGGATTGTGGTTTTTGCAAAACCCAGGGCTTCCTTGCATTTTTCTATGGAAACCTTTTCTGCTTGGTAGATTGAATTATTCCTTAAAACCCTATAATTATCTATTATGTTTATTCTGCCCAAAGAGAGAAGGCTATGCTCTTTAATGAAAGATATGATTGCCTCGTGAGAATAGGGCTTAAACCCCTTTAGCTCCATTAATGACTGCAGGGATTCCCTTATTGCTTCATAAACCTCTTCAAAGACAATTGAGGATTCATCTTCCTGGATTGATTCCTTAGAGATTCTTTTTAGCCTTATCTCTGATTTAAGCAGTAAAGATTTTGCCATGCTTGGGTTTGGCAGGGATCTCCTGACAAGTTTCTCATTAAGATAATACTGAAATGGCTTTATCATGTTACAACCTCAATAAATCCTGACAAGATTATCCCATTAGCTATGGAATTTTTAAACTCTTTAGGGGTATTTTTTATGTTGATGATATGAATGTTTATCTTTCTTGCAAGCTTTTTTTCAAGGCTATTCAGATCAGGGATTTTCTTGATGTTGGAGATTATTGCAATGTCTATGTCGCTTTTTTCAGTATCCATGCCTTCTGAGTAGCTTCCAAAAAGAACTATTGCTTTTGGCATTTCATAATATTTTTTTAAAAACTCAACTAATCCAGAATCGTAAACTGATGACAGGTTATAAATCCTTTTTTCAACCAGGAATCTTCCATTAAAATCGGGCTTTAACTCTTCAATGACTTTTGTTTTTTTTGAAACAAGCAAATTCTCTTTTTTCAGCCTCTTAATTATCTTTATTACTCCTGTGCTTGATAATCCTGTAAGCCTTGCTATCTCCCTGATATGGAAGCTTTTATATGGGTACTTGAAGAATAACTCAATCACCCTCAGGTTGTTATCTTTGGTTATCATGTGGTAACTATAGTTATCAATTGATATTTAAAGTTTGTGGTTATCAAGTTCTGGGGTGCATAATTGAGAAGCTGATTACCACAGCTCAATAGGGATGTTAAGAATGTTAATCCCATCATAACCCGCTTAGCCAGCCAGAGTTTTAAAGGTTCGGCTTTTGGGGAGGGGATTGATTGGATGAGCCTAAATGCCCCTTCTGTATTGACACAGTTTGTCTCTCTTTTTCTGCCATCTGGAGCTATAAGCTCAAGAGGGGTACAAATTGTACCCCAGTTTGCATTAAGAAGGGGGTCACGGCTTCGCATTTTTTTAATATACTGCTTGGGGTCATTACTGTCTGTTAAAATCACAATTATGTCAATCACAGAGAACCACCACTCATTGTTATGCCTAGTTCTCCTTATGCTGTTTCCCTGAAATACAACCAATGAGCTTGTTTCTTCCATAATTCTTAAAAGCCCTTTTGCTTTAAAAACCTAACCCGCGCAGTTGTCTTTTGTCAGTTGTTTTAAAAATATATCTTGTAAGATATATTTTTGAGACACTAAAATTCTTTCAGAATTTTATTGTTTTTAATATATATTTCGGAGTGGCTATGTCCTAAATTCGGGTGATAAAAAACCTGTCTTATGCAGGTGACTGGATGATTAGATAAAATTACCACAGCTCAATTTTAATTAATTCTTCCTTAATTCCAAGCCCTGCTAAACATGTTTTTGTTGACTTAACCATCTCTGTTGGGCCGCAGATGTAGAAGATAGACTGCTTGGTTATGTTTTTCTGAATGAGTTCTTTACTGATTCTTCCTTTACAGCAGGTGATTTTTTCCCTGCTTTCTTCTGGCCTTGAGATTGTCTGGATAAGCTTTATTTTGCTTTTTAATGACTCAAGCTCTTTCCTGTAGATGATTGTTTCCGGGGTTTTGTTGCAGTTGATTAAGATGATTTGCTTAGCTGATTTTTTGTCAAGCAGATACCTAATCATGGACATTAATGGTGCTATGCCTGTGCCTGCTGAGATAAAAGTGTAACTGGACTTTGTTTCATCCAAAGTGAACTTTCCATAAGGGCCTTTTATTATTACCTCCTGCCCCTGCTTTAGCCTGCCAAGCCTTGGAGTCAGGTGCTTTGATGCTTCTTCTTCTGGATAATGCTCTATTTTGATTGTTAGCTCTATTACTCCCTTTTTTAGTGGCGAGG
>DATDYH010000098.1:0-6115 GCA_035289045.1 Candidatus Nanoarchaeia archaeon | reverse complement strand
GCTCTAATAAAGCAGGCTTTAACCCGAATTCTTCAAATTTCATTTTACTTCTGTTTTAATCACTAAATTTAGATTCTTAATCAATCCAAAACCTGACCAAGAAATCTTTAGTTTTTTCCTTATAATTTTCATCAATTTTTGCCCTATAAAAAGCTTTGCTTTTCTGGGTTTTTTGGAAGGTAAATTGTTATTAAATGCAATCAGAAATCGGTGCTAACTCCCAGTAAAAAGGGCTTGCTTCATCGCTTTGTGTATGTAAAAGCAACATATCCTAAAATGGCATCACCATGAACAGTTATTACCTTTTCTAATTTACCATATCTTCCAAGTGTTCTTTGAAGCTCATTCTCCAATTCAACAAGTCCGCCAGTGATTAATAATTGACCACCTGTTTTTAACACTCTTTGAGATTCTTGATACAATCTTGCATGAGGAAATCCCAAATACATCATAAACGCCCCAATAAAGTCAAGACTTCCAGGTTGTAAGCCGCTTAAATAATCAAACCCATCTTTAACTAATGCTCTATCCCTTGGCAAAATACCTTCTTCAATTGCTATTTGAACTCCCAATCCAGAAGAATCAACACCCGTTATGTTTTCACCATATTGTTTTAAAACATAAGCCCCGGGACCAGTTCCCATTCCAAAATCAACTACATTGCCTTCTAGGTTATCTGGATTAACTAACTCCCTCATTATCAATAAAGCCATAATTTGTTCAATATCTTTTGCCTTCGATGCGGTTGATACATTTAATCCTTCAAAGGACTTTGCCATTTTTACGCGTGCTGCTAAGTTTTCTTTACCAGTAGATAAATAGGGAATTGCTGAAAATGGCGGTTTCATTTTATTATAATGTAAACTTGGATATAAAGAGCCACTAAAATCTCTTTTTAATTTAGATAAATCTATGTCTTTAAAACAATTTTTAAGTAAGTCTGGGTCAATCTTATATTTCATACAAATGTTGAGTATATGCATATATTTAAACCTTTCTATTTGTTACTACTTATAAGTATAAACTGCTATGGGGCACCTAAAACCAAAAACCGCTTTTAAGCCCATGCTAACCCCGGTTGCGACAGAATCCCTCCAGTTTGAAATTAAAAAAAGCAAAGGGCATAAGCCCTAAGAGTCATCTAACCTTCTTGCAAACCCAGTTCCACAACCATGCAAAAATCCATCCGCTTGCATACCCGCATAAAAAAGCAAGTATAACCAGGATTATTGCAGTTATAATATTGAAGCTGATAACAGTATACCCTCTGTCTATGAAATGCAGGGGAAATATCCAGTTAAAGATTATCTGCTCTGCTCCAATAAGAACAATCAATGCCCATATAGCATGCAATCCAGCAGAAAATATCCCAAGAGTCATCCCTACCTGGTTTGGATTAAGCTTTTTTGAAACTACTCTAAGTTGTCTTTTCATCAACCCACCTCCTTTTTAATTTAGCCCATGATTTGCTCTTTCTTAAATCTATCTTTTTATGATAAAAAGCAAAGCGAAAAAGCCTACAAGCTGGATAAATATGCATTGCAATGTTTTATGAATTCCTTAGCATTCTTTATTGATTCCTCTGCTGGCTCCCTGTTTGCCTGCGGTATTGTGTTGTATGTGAAATCTCCCCTCTTTTTCTTTTCCGCCCTGAATATCTCCAAAAGTATTTCTGCTCTCACTATCATCTGCTTATAGATTATCAAAAGCTTAGCGTCAAGCAACCCGGAGTCAATAAACTCTTTTTTGAAGGCATCAAATGTTTTTTTATGCACTTCTGGGCTTTCTGTTTCTATGCCTTTTGTAAGAAGCATGGCTTTTGCTGAATAGAAGATTGCATAATATGCATGTGAAATCACCCCGCTGTAATATGTTGATTCTGGAGAAATGTCAAAATTCTGTTTAACTTCATTGTTTTTAGATACTTTATCAAGAATCTCAGCAGCCTCAAGCTCTGTCTTTGCCCTCTTAACATACATATCAGCCTTTGAACCCATTTTTCATCGCCTCAAATAATATCTTGTAATAAGCTTCTGCACCATAGTATAAAATGTGCTTTCTTGCCAGCTCTTTTCCATAATTAAATTCATTATTGACCAGCATCTGGTGTAATTCTTTTCTTGTGAAGGTGTATCCATGAATCTCTGGTATCATTAGCTCTCCCTCCTTTAATGCTATTTGATAAGGCTTTTTATCTTTTGAGTCAGGTATTATAAATGCCACATCTAAATCAGAGGATGGGCTCTGTTTTCCCTCAGCATAGCTGCCCCCAATGATCAAAGCATAGAATGGATTTTTTATCTTGCCTGTTATCTGCTTTATGTTTCTGTAAGGAATATCTGCTCTTTGCTCTTTTATAATGGCTTCTGTGATTATTAAATAATGTAAGTCCTGGTTATCTGTGTTTATAGCATAGATGTTGGTATTTCCTTTTTTCTTTTCCGTAATTATGTTTAGTTTTGCGAACTTTTTCAATGCCCAAAAAACATAGTGATGGGATTTATTTTTTGTTCTAGCCTTTATTTCTGTCAGTGTAAACTCTTTCCACGGCTCTTTAACAAAAGGCTTTAAGATTAAGATTTCCTTTTTTAATAGTCCATTATTATGGATAGTTTTATCCATTTTTATGGAATGATATTATTCCAGCATTTTTAATACTTTCTGTTTTAGCTGTTGGCTAACTTTGGAAGGTATTTTACCTATTTAAACACTAAAATTCCTTCGGAACGCTGGAAATCCTCTGGGATTTCGGCGTGTTCAAGAACAATCGTTCTTGACATTTTGGTGTGCTCAAGAACCGATGTTCTTGACAACCTTGTCAGCCACCCTTTTTACCAGCCCAGTACAACCTTATAGCCCTTATTGCCTAAATCCACATTTTCAGGCTCCTGCATAACTAAGGCTAATCCCCCTCAGAAAAAATCTCTATTGCCCTTTTTATCTCCTCAGGCACCCCAAGAATGCAATCATGCTTTTTAACCTCTTCATGATTCACCCATTTAAAATCAGTAAATCCCCCTTTTTCAAGCACCACATTCCCTGCTTTGTACTTGGCAGCAAACTTAACCAATACAACAGGAATCCCATCACCCCTTACAAAAGCCACACTATTGATGTAATGCAGTTTATCATCTATCTCAACCCCAGCCTCTTCAAGAACCTCCCTTTTCAATAATTCTTCAACAGCATCCTCAAAATCAATCACATCTCCATTCATCCTTGTCGGCTTGTTAATATCAAGGTTAAGCCATTCTAATTTTCCGCCAGGCACAGCATATTTCCCAGGATGAACCTTTTCTCTTTCATCTCTTTTCAGGATTAAGCATCTTTTATCAGCATCCCGAAAAACAACAACATTAGCCACAAAATAAAACAATTTCTCCTTTTTCGCATTCTCCAGGCTTATTTTTTCAGCAGGCATGCTTTGTTTATGTTAAAGGTATATTTAAATTTTTACCCCATAATTACCCTTTTAAATCCAGGAAACATAGCCAAATTATGCAAAAAGCAACCCTCTACAAAAAGCTTTCAGACAATCAAGTCCAATGCCTAGCATGCAAGCATTTCTGCATAATCCAGGAAGGCAAAACAGGCATTTGTAGTGTAAGAAAAAACATCTCAGGCATCCTCTACTTATTGGTTTATGGCAGCTCTCCAGCGTATCATATTG
The DNA here is from genome assembly GCA_035289045.1 of Candidatus Nanoarchaeia archaeon. Lineage (GTDB taxonomy): Archaea > Nanobdellota > Nanobdellia > SCGC-AAA011-G17 > GW2011-AR20 > DATDYH01. The sequence goes on along the minus strand of DATDYH010000098.1, from coordinate 2,445 downwards.
ACCCAATAGAAAAAAAGCCATTATTCCATTTTCTTCCTTCATCAAGAGTCTTCTCATTTGGCACCCTGGGCTGCAACTTCTCCTGCTTAAATTGCCAGAACTGGGAGCTCTCCCAGGAAGTAAAGCACAAGCATGAAATCCATGGCCATGAGCTTCCTCCGGAAAAAATAATTAAGCTATGCAAGGAAAACAAGCTTCCATCAATAGCTTACACTTATAATGAGCCAGCCATATTTTTTGAATACGCATATGATACAGCAAGGCTTGCAAAAAAGCAGGGCATAAAGAACATTTTTGTCAGCAATGGCTATGAAACAGAGCAGGCATTAAGGAAGCTCCACCCTTATCTTGATGCCATGAACATTGACTTAAAATCTTTTTCAGAAGATTTCTATAAGACTGTCTGCGGCGCTAAACTAGCAAATGTCCTGGAAACAATCAGGCTTGCTCACAAACTTGGCATCTGGCTTGAACTAACAACTTTAATCATCCCTGGAAAAAATGATTCAGATGAAGAACTGGCAAAAATAGCAAAATTCATCGCAAACATCAGCAAAAACATCCCCTGGCACATCTCAGCATTTCACCCCAATTACAAAATGTCCAGCATCCAGCCAACAAAGCCAGAAGCATTAATCAGGGCATACAATATTGGAAAAAAAGCAGGCTTAAACTTCATTTACACAGGCAATATCATCAGCCAGCAGCACTCCTCAACTTATTGCCCTAATTGCAAAACATTATTAATCAGGCGTGATGGCTACTCAGTAATAATTGAAAAACTAAAGCAAGGGAGATGTGTAACATGCAGGGAAAAAATCCCGGGAATCTGGGAATAAGCATCCAGCAGCCAGTAGTTGCCGGCTCATGGTATCCAGCCCAATCAGCCAAGCTGAAATCAATAATCATCTCTCTGCTGGATTCACAGCAACTAACAATTAACCAGCCAATCAAAGCATTAATTCTCCCTCATGCAGGCTACCAATACTCAGGAAAAATAGCAGCTTCAGGTTATAAACAATTAAGCCATCCAAAATTAAACAAAAGCTATAAAACAGTCATAATCCTAGCCCTGTCTCATCATGCACAATTTAATGGCATCTCAGTATTAAGCAAAGCCTATTATCAAACCCCCCTGGGAAAAATAAAACTCTCAAAAAAAACAGCTCAGCTGCTAAAAGAGAAAATTGCAAAGTATCTTCCAGAAGCATATGAAAAAGAGCATAGCCTTGAAATTCATCTCCCATTTCTCCAGTCAGTATTAAAAGATTTTGAACTGCTCCCAATAATAACAGGCAATGTTAATCCAGAAGAGCTTGCAGCTGTTCTTGAAAAATACACAGATAGCAAAACATTAGTACTAGCAAGCTCAGACCTCTCCCATTTCCATGATTATGATGGGGCAGTCAGCTTGGATGCATGCTCAATAAGCTCTATTCTCTCTCTTGACCCAGTTCAGGCAATGAATAATGAAATGTGTGGGATTATCCCTGTGTTGACCTTGATTTATCTTGCAAAAAAGCTTAACTTACAGCCAAGATTCCTCACTTATCTCAATTCAGGAGATATAACTCATGAAAAAGCATCAGTTGTTGGCTACACTTCAATAGCATTCACAGCATTGACAAAAGAGCAAAAGCTCATGTTAAGCCTTGCAAGAGCCAACATCACATCAAGACTAGATAATAAAGCCCACCAGGTTAACAATATTCCAGCAAGCTTAAAGCAGATAAAAGCATGCTTTGTAACATTAACAATTGACAACCAGCTAAGAGGCTGTATTGGCAGCTTAACAGCAAGCAAGCCATTATGCCAAAACATACTTGATAACTCACTTAATGCAGCATTCCATGATCCAAGATTTTCTCCATTGGCAAAAGAGGAATTAAGCAGTGTTAAAATAGAAATCAGCATCCTCACCCCGCCAAGAAAGCTTAGTTTCTCACAGCAGGAAGATTTGCTGTCAAAGCTAAAGCCCTTTATCCATGGAGTAATCTTAAAGCTCCACAACCACAAAAGCACTTTTCTCCCCCAAGTCTGGGAGCAGCTTCCTGATAAGCAGGAGTTTCTAGAGCATTTAAGCATGAAAGCAGGCTTGCCAGAAGATGCATGGAAAGACCCGGCAATAGAAATCTCAGTTTATGAAGTTGAGAAGTTCTCTGAATGATTTTTTATCACTTAAAAATCTTATCATGATGGTCATAATCTTCAAAAGCAACCACCTTATTAAAATGGTCTATTGTAAATGTCAGAACAAAATGCCCAATATGCACCTCCTTTATACCCTTCATTGTATAATGCAGGTCCTTGAATCTATGCTCTGGATTTGCCATGACCCAATTCATCTTATCACGCACAATTTCATAGCTTCTGGGGCCTTTCTTTTTTAGTTTAGCTAACTTTTTAGTTATCTCTTCACTGTACTTATCAGCATACATTTACTCC
>DATDYH010000097.1:0-2377 GCA_035289045.1 Candidatus Nanoarchaeia archaeon | reverse complement strand
TTAATAAAAAGCGTTCACGGAAAAAGCAGGGTAACTAAGCAGGTGTTAATAAAAAAGTTCATGAAAAACAAAAAAGAAATGAGGTGGGGAATATGCAGTTAAGTGAAATAGCGCCAAGGCAGGGAAAAATAACAATAGAGCTGGAGGTTATTTCTATAGACCAGCCAAGAGAATTCCAGAAATTTGGGCAGAAAGGGCGGGTTGCCACAGCACTTGTTAAGGATGATTCTGGTGAGATGAAAATGACTTTGTGGAATGAGGAGATTGACATGGTTAAGCCTGGATGCAAAATCAGGATTACCAATGGATACTGCAATGAGTTTCAGGGCGAGAAGCAGCTTACAGCTGGCAGGTTTGGGAAGCTGGAGATTATCAGCTAGAAGCGTTTATCCAATTAACTCTTCAATGTCTTTTATTTTTCGGGGATTTAAACTTACCTCTAGTCCATAATGGGTTGGCTTTGACAGGAGAAATTGCTCTTTTAGAAGCTCATCTATGGCTTTCCTGACTTCTCTTGATGCTCTTAGCTCATTTGATAATCCTTTTGGAAGATTATTAATATTTGTATGCTTATGGAGCCACATCCTTTTTCTGTATAGCTTTCTGATAATAAACTGCTTAATGACTAGCCGCTCATCCATAGTAATTCCTGATAAAGAGTTCTTATATTTATAGTTTTCTTTTTGTGAGCTATGGTTATTAAAATAGAAATGTTTAAATATTGCTTTTATTTGCTGATTAAAATGGAAGAGCAAAAAGAAGGACAGAGTGTATTTGTTGAGTATTTTGGGGATTATCCTTTAGTAAGGGTGCTGGATTTCCTTATAGATGGACGGGATATGGATTACAGCATGACAGAGATAGCTAAGAATTCTGGTGTTGGGTGGACAGCTTTTTCAGAAATCTGGACTAAACTGGTTCAAAAAGAGATTGTTATGCTTACAAGGAAAATTGGAAATGCCAAGCTCTTTAAACTGAATCTTAAAAATCCATGGGTTAAGGAGCTTATCAGAATGGATAGCATAATCACAAAGCTAGAGACAGATAAATTCCTAAGCCAAGAGATGATTGTTAGAGATAAATGCAAGTGATCGGCTGGCAAAGGAGTTTATCAGAAAAGCAGAACATAACCTCTTGTATTCCTTGATAATAAAAAACTTGGACACCATGACTGGACAATCAACATGGGATTTTATGTGATGTATCACTGCTGCCTTGCAATAATAACAAAATTTGGGTATGAAAGCAGGAATCAGGAATGTACTCTGGCTTTAATTGAAAAGCTTATTGAAGAAAATAAAATTGAGAGTGATTTTAAAAGGTATATTGATACAATTAAGCCTGGCAGTGAAGATGAAGAGGGACAAATAATGGCAATGCGGGAAAAGTATCAATATACTCCTGTGGTTGAAATTGATATAAAGAAAATTGAGGAATTGCTTGGGTTATGCCCAGATATGGTTAAAGATACAATCGGGATTGTTGGTTAAGTTGGCAGTATTAAAAGAAAGGATTATTATTCAATTCTTCCTTAACTGATGTGGCTGGGCCATGGCCTGGGAAAAGAAGGGTTGATGCTGGAAGCGAGAGGATTTTCTTTTTTATTGTGCTTAAGTGGGTTTGATAAGGGACTTCATTTGAGTTGCCTATTGAGCCTGCAAATATTAAATCTCCTGTAAAGCAGTAGTTCTTATAAAGGAAGCAATTATGGTTTTGGGAATGGCCTGGAGTTTTCAGGATTTTTATTTTAAAGCTCCCAAGTTCAATGGCTGAATCTTCCTGTTCCTGATAGACAGGGCAGTTGTATTTTGATTGAAGCTTGACTACCCCTGCAATATGGTCTGAATGATTATGGGTAATTAAAATTGCTAATGGCCTGAGAGCTCTTTTTTTAACCTCATTAAATATTGCCTGTTCGCCTGCTGAGTCAATAATAATGCACTCATCTTTCTGAATGATAAGATAATTATTTGTCTTATTATTATGGAAGTCCTGCTGAACCATGATTACATCCTTGTGCTCTTTTTGCGAGGGATGCCATTTATTAAATGCTATAAGAGATAGCTTTTTTGGATCTAATTTTAAGAAATCTGCAAGGGAATTAACCTGCTGCTGGGTTGGCTGCTTATAGAGCTTTAGCTGCTCAAGTTCTGCTATTGAAATAGCTGTTAATCTTGATAATTCTTCTGAACTAATTTTTAAGCCTTGCTGGGCTTTTTTTATTATGTCTGAGAGGTTGTCTTCTAACATATTAGATTTTGAGGCTTTTCAGCCTTGCAACCCTGTCTGCTGTTGAGGGGTGGGTTAAGAATAACCCTGCAAAAGACCTGCCTGTTCCCCTGAATGGATTGACTATAAACAAAGAATTTGTTGCTTC
>DATDYH010000096.1:0-3446 GCA_035289045.1 Candidatus Nanoarchaeia archaeon | reverse complement strand
TCAAGCTTTTCATCATCCAGTATTTTAATCAGCATCTCTATGGCCTCTTTTTCATCAAACTCAACCCCTGCCTGCCCAATATGCTCTTTAATTACTTTAGCTTCAATATCTTCAACATCCCCCTCTTCAGCACTAACCTCTTCAAACTCCCTGCTCAAAACCTTGGAAGTATTCTTCAAAACACAATAAGCATCCTTAAGCTCATTAAAGATGCTTTTAAAATCAATATCATTTAACCCTCCTTCTCTCAGCACCCCTTCAAGCCTGAGCATTACAATCTTATCCTGAAAATGCTTTACCTTTTCCAAGACCTCCCCCTCAACCTCTTTGGCAAGCTTGTTATTAACATCAAAAAAATAGCTGTTAACCTCTTTTAGCTTTAAAGCAACTCTCTCAACCTTCCCATCCTCAATAATGCATAACCTGCCATATTCAAGCTCTTCTAATTCCTTGAAATTATTTGGAAATACAGGCCCTGGATAAACCAATAATCCATTACCAACCTCCCTATCAAATAAATAATGAACATGCCCTCCTGCGTAATAATCAAACCCTTTTGGCAGGCTGCTTAAGCTCTCCCCTTCAATATTCTCCATCCCTTTAGGCTTAAACTCCTCTATTGTTGTATGGAACATGAAAATCTTATAGTCCTTATAATTATTAACATCTGAAAAATCAAGGTTCTTGTAAAACTCCCTATCAAGCCCAGCAGTCAATCCTATTATTCCGGTTATCCCTGCACCTGACTTGTCCTTAGTCATCATTAGTTTTCCATCACAAACCCTAAAAACATTCATGCACAATCCTGCTTTTTCCAAAACATCAAGCATGGTTTTGCCAGAAGGGGAAAAATCATGGCTGCCAGGAATAACATAGACATTAACTCCAGCATCATTTAATTTTTTAAGCTCACCAGTAACCTCTTTAACAACCTCAATCCCGGGCAAGGCAGTATTAAACAAATCCCCTGAAATAAGCAAAAAATCTATCTTCTCTCTTAAGCAGGCCTCAATAGCTAATTTAAAAGACTCTACCCCGAGCTCTCTTAACTTTGGTTCACTCCACCCCCCAACATGGCAGTCAGCCATATGCGCGAATTTCATGCTTTAACCCCTGTTTCTTTATTTCCCGAGGCTTTTTTCTTTACAAAGAAAAAAGGCTCTATGCGCGAATTTCATTTTAACCCCTAAAACCTAAAGCAAAAGAGAGATATAAAAATGCCTAGCCTTTATCATATATATTAGAAAAGCTTTTTATACAGCAGTCTATTAACAAAATCATGCCAAAAAAAGAGTTGAGTGTTCTAGAGATTCCTCTCCCCCCTAAGCCTGTAAAAGAAAAAGCTGCTCAGCAGGCTAAAGAACAAGCATCTCTTCTTGACCACCCATTATCAGCACATTCTTCTGTTAAAGCACACCCCCCTGTTAGCCTTGCCAAAGACAAGGAAGTTATAAAAGAAATGGCTGCATTAAAAAACCTGTTTGCCAAGCCCGGGCAAAAACAAGGCACAAGCCTAGAACCCTTAGCCATCCCAAGGCCAGAAACCAGCCCGGAACTCAAAAAACCAGCAGAAGAGCCAATAATTCACAAGCAGCAAACTCATCATCTAAAGCCTGTTCCAAGAACAAAGCCAAAAAAGCTCGGGATAAAATCAAAACCAAGGCATAAATTAAAGCACAAGCCCATCTTAACCAGAATCAAGCACCATCTCTCAAAGCATATATCCATCCAGCTTAAGCATCCTAAACCCAAAACTCTCAAGCCAAAACAATCAGCAAAAGAGTTAAAGCAAAAATTAAAACATGAAAAGCTAAGGAAACAGGAAGAACTAAAATTAAAGCATGAAGAACTGCTAAAACTAAAGCAGGAAAAACTTCTCAAAAAACAGCAGGAGAAGCTGAAATTAACTCAGGAAGAATTAAGAAAAAAACAAGAAAGTCTAAAATTAAAACAGGAAAAGCTTCTCAAACAGCAGCAGGAAAAGCTAAAATTAACTCAGGAAAGGTTAAAAGAAAAACAAACCCTAAAAAAGCAGAAATCTTTAAAGCAAAAGCTTCAGGAAAAGCTAAGGCAGGGGTTATTAAGAAAAAATATCCTTGAAAGCATAAAAGCATCAGACATCTATTTAGGCAGGAAAAAGATTGAGAAAGCAAAGCATCTTTATTCAAAAGCACTGCTTTATTACTTCCAGCTTCCTGTGCATGAAGAGGAAATGCATTTAACACTAAAATCATTATTAAAAAAAATAGAAAAAGCAGAGCTCCAGCCCCACTGGCACTTCCACAGAGCATCCCATAAGCTCCTTCATTTAAAAAAAGAGCATAAAGAAGTCTCCAAAGAAGCTCTTGAAGCAATCCAGGGCCTTAACACAGCACTCTCTTCAAAGCCAGAAATTGCAATCCCAAAGATTCAGCTTGAGCAGGCAAAGCCAATGCTTCCATTCTTCCAGCATGAAAAAGAGCCGCAGCAAAAAGAATTCCATCCCCAGTTCACAATTTCCCAGGCTCCAGAGCAAAAGCAGCTGAGAATATCCAAAACATATGAAAAAGTCCAGTTATCAGCAGACCAAAAAGAGATTATGAAAAAGCTCCAGAAACTCCGGGCTGAAAAGCAGAAGTTAAGGGATGAGCTGGAGCAGGTTAGCTAATCTAATTAATCATAGATTCAAAAATAATAGAAGGAGTAATAAAAACTTATTTCTTTGGCATTATATGGCTTGCAAGTCTGCGGAGCAATCCTGCATATGCTTCATTTGCAGCATCCATATTTTTATGGGTATATCTCACTCCGGGATAATATGGCGGCTCTGTTGATCTATCGCCTTCCCATTCCCTCAATGAGTTAATGCCATTATCAGTAAAATGAAACCTATTCTTGCCAAAACTTGTAATCAGCAGATCATCTCTGTTAAGATACTCTCCTCTGCTCCTCTTTGCTGTAACAAATAATGTATCATCTCCAAGTATAAATCTTCCTTCAAACCTTTCTGAATAACCTACATTTTCAGTCCCAAAAAAAGGGTCTTTAACCTCATGAACAGAGGAGTATTCCGAATGAGCAGTAATATAATCGTATACATCAATTATATCTTTTTGCAGTTTATCTAAATTCGCCCCAGAATCTCCTGCAAAAACAACGCCAGGCACAGCCATAATAAGCCCTGCTATTTTTGATGCTAATCCCATTTTTTGTTTCCTCATCTATTGATGTAGTCTATTATGTAAAATAAGGGTATTATCCCTTTATAAACCTTCCGCTAGTTTACTACTTATAAGTTACTCTGCAAACCATAACAACCAGATTACCCAATAACCTTAAATAGTATATCTCAGGTATACTAAATATGGCAAGCCCAAGCAAAGAAGAAAATGTCTTAACATTAATTCTGGAAAACAGCCCCCTAAAAGCATGGCATTTTGAAGAAATAACCAAAAAAGCAAAAGTCA
>DATDYH010000095.1:0-3249 GCA_035289045.1 Candidatus Nanoarchaeia archaeon | reverse complement strand
AAAATTCTTTGGGAACATTTCCCATGCTGGATAACCGTGCGAATTTAAGGGGATTATCTGTTCTCATGCAATAGGATGAATAAGTGAAATTGTTTGTTGGATTCAGGTAAAGTTTCAGTTTAAAAACTGAAACAATTTTTGAGATAATTTACTCATCCTCTTTTAACTTCCTAGGACCCACACAACAGAAATAATTAAATACTTCATCAATTACAGAAGATTTGATCACAATGGTTGTATACTTACTGACTGGCATTTTTCTTGTTCTCGACTCTATTTTTCAATTTATCCCGTTTACACTAAATCCCTCAGATACCATAACTTTATCGGCATTTGATAAAATCTTTGTTCCAATTACAAGCATAATTATGCTGGTTCTGGGTTTTTTATTTATACTTATTGGAATTAAAAAATTTCGGAAAGGAAATAAAACAGGTTTATACCTGAAAATAACTTTTGCTTTAATCATTATCGAAATCTTAGCTACCCTATTTCCATTTATTTGGCTATTTTTTTCTAACGGGTGGAATGTTTGTATTGGAAACTTGTGCCCGGGGGTTGTATTGGGATGGGTATCACTTATAGCAAGGCTTGGGTATCTGATTTTATTAATTTTGATGTTAATTAATTTAAATAGTAAGAATGGATATTGGGTAGCTGGAACTGCCTTAATTGTTTTGCTTGCAGGGCTTTTTGTTTATATGGCCATATTCCTCCCACAAGATCCAAATGATTGCACCAAATTTAAGGATATTAACGAATTAGATGCCTGTTATTTGAATTTTGCAGTTAAAAATAAAGATGTTAACTTATGCAATAAAACTACTATGAGTGACAACGACTATTTCAACAATTGTTTAGATAATTTTATAGAACATGATTTAAATCGACAGTTAGATCATCTAAAAATATGTAGATTGCATAGGAAAGCTAATTATTTTACAGAGGATACTTGCTTTCTGATTTTGGCAGGGAAAAGGCAAGAACCAAGCATATGCCAAGAAATAAGGAATGAGTCAACTAGGGACTTGTGTATTTCACAAAGCTCTATATAAAATGACGAAACAACAAATATGAATTTAGTATAGTAATTTAATCCCCAATCTCCTCTCTGAATCAACCCACAATCCAGGCCCATAAACAGGGGTAACCACAATCATTCCATAAGCCATAGTTCTCCTATGTTTTAAAAGCCTATAAATCTTGCTATTTTCCCATAAACTGTTTGTAAATCCCAGGCCACTCTTTTTTTAAAAAGCTCTTCTCCATCCTCACCCAGTGCCCAAACCCCCTTTTCAACAGTTCTCTCCCAACAATATTCCCCTTATGAGGGTGCTTATACTTTCTTGGCAAAGGGCTGTTAAACCCATGCGCATAATGGCTTAATTCATGTGCAAGCACAATGTCAATTATATACTCAGGAACTTCTTCACTTCTAAGCAGGCCATTAACCACAATCTCAGAATCATCCTTGATTTTTTTAATATGCCCGAACTTATTTTTCCACTTTCCCTTAAACCTCACCCTGACATTATTTGCTCTTGGCACATCAGGGTAAAGCAGCTCCCATATTTCATCAAGCCTCTTTTTCAGCCAAGCATCATCCCGCATAAAATCAAAAAAGCCAAGCTCTCTTTAAGCTTTTTCTTTTAGCTGATTATTCAGCCTTTGGAACATTGAGCTTATCTCCTGGATGAATCCTGCTCCCACCTAACCCATGATTAGCACTTTTTAATGCAGCAACAGAAACTCCAAACCTGTTTGCAATCCCCCATAAGCTATCCCCCGGTCTTACAACATATTCTTTATACCCAAAAGCATCATCTCCAATTAGTTTAACATCAGCAAACTTCTCTCTCCAATTACCCCATAAATCCAAGACAGCCAGGAATTTTGGATAGTATCCTCTTGAATCAGGCCCAAAATCCTTGTTTAATTTTCCATATTCCTGCAGGATTCTGTCAAGATTGTATCCATAAATCTTAATAGCCTTTTTTACAGACCCAGGCCCATGATTATATGCAATTATAGCCAATGGCCAGGATTTAATCTCCCTGTTTAAGCCAGAGAACAGCTGTGCAGTCATATACAATGCATCAGGCAGCTTCCTGGGATTAAACTCTCTGCCATATCTTCTCCTTAAGGCCTTATTTATCTCTTTTGCTGTAGCAGGCATGATTTGCATATACCCTCCAGCCCCTTTTTTGGAAACTCTATCCAGCATCTCTGATTCAAAGACCCCTACTAACCCCAGCTCAGGAGGCACACCAAACTCTCCAAAAACAGCATCTATTTTATCCCCCCATCTCTCATATCTTCCAAAAGCAGCTTTAAATTTTTCACCCATCCCAATTTTTGCCCTTAAGTTATCAGCTTTTTTACTAAGAAAAACCTTTTCTTTTCCTTTTCCAACAGCCATAAGCTCAGGCCCAAGCTTATCTTCAATGCTTTCCCAAATATCAGCCCTGCTCCCTGTAAATCTCCATGCATTTTTGCTGTTAAATCTCCTTATCCCCTCCCTGCAGTCCAAAGCAATCCCTCTTGCAAAATCATCAAGCAAAGGCTCAACCTCCCCCCATCTTTTCCAAGCCCTTCTTTTCAGCACATCATGCTCAAACACACCATAAACAACCCCATCCCATCTGTCATACAGGACTATATTATTGGCAGATGTAACAAATATAGTCTTCCACAGCTCTTTTAACCCCGTTGTCAATTCTGTTTCAGGAAACATTTGATTTTTTGCATTACTTATTAAATCAAGATTTCTCTCAGCATGCATTGTATCCACAACAGCACAGGTATCTCTCACAGCACAGGAATCCTGTAAAGCAGACGAATCTCTTCCAGCACAAAAATCACCAGGCCATGTGCCAACAATATACTCAAGCAGCCATGCAAATAACAGCTCATTTATCATATCTGCAGCAAGAGTAGCTATCTTTAAAAATCATTTTATCCAACCATAAAAGATAAATAGCCAATCTCATTCCTACAGCTATGCAAAAGGAAAAATCCTCAGGAATAATCCTCTTCAGGAGAGAGCATGGAGAAGTCAAATACCTCCTTCTCAATTACGAAGCAGGCCACTGGGACTTCTCAAAAGGCCATGTCCAGGAGAATGAAACAGAGCAGGAAGCAGCTATAAGGGAATTAAAAGAGGAAACCTCAATCACAAAAATTTCTCTTTACCCGGAATTTAGGGAAAAGCTAAGCTATTTTTTCAAGCAGGACAGCCAGCTAATCAAT
>DATDYH010000094.1:0-2236 GCA_035289045.1 Candidatus Nanoarchaeia archaeon | reverse complement strand
TCCCAACACTAAGCCCCTGTTTTTGGAAATAACGAACGAGTTCAGCTGAATACACCCGAAGAAAGATGTTATTCTTGTTTGAAGGATTAAGGAATATTTTACATTTTATTCTAAAAACTTTCCAGATTAATCTCTCAATGTAAAGAGTGTACATCCTTTGTGTAGCATCACAAGAAAGAGTGAATACATATCTGCTTAAAGAGCCATCCCCTAGAGCTGATCCAAGAATCTCTGCCAGTTCAGGGCATTTAGGGGGGATTTGGATTTTTTTCAAATTGTTTCCACCGTTTCCACCTTTCCTCTGACCCCATCTAGGGGGAAGTTGTTCCATGACCCAGTCTCTCATTATTATGCTAAAATCAATAAAAGGACAAATCTTATACATTTTTTTAGCTTCTACTTCAGGGAGAGTATTCTTTTCAGAATACCAATCCCTGCTAACTGTTTCTGGATGCACTTTTAGTATATTAGAGATCTCAACCCAGCTTTTTCTAGAACCATTTTTTATCTCAAAGATAAATCTCTTTTGTAAACCTTTCTTAAACTTTAATCTTTCGCCTTGAATGTAATAACCTTGTCTGCGCATTTATACAAAAGGGCAAATGACATTTATAAGCCTGACCCGCGCACTTGTCCCTTGTCCGTTGTTTTTAATATATATCTTGGAGGATATATGCGCCTTGCGGGAATCGGACCCGCTTCTGCGGCTTGGGAAGCCGCCATTCTACCGGTGAACTAAAAGCGCACATTAAAATTACAATCAAAGAATTAATAACCTTTTCTCATCCCAGCATTTTTGAATAATGCCTGTAAGTCTCTCTTTGTTCCTCAACATTTTCAGAATAAGCTGTTAAATTTCTGAGGGGGGTATATTCGCCCTCTATTGCCCTGGGCAGGCCTAACCTAAAGATTAAAGTGTCTCCTTCAACAGCCAGCACAGCAATCTCAAGCTTCCCTGTTCTTGCAATAACCACCACCTTGCCATCATGGCCTGCTACACACTTTCCACTATATCCATTTACAAAAAATCTGCGATTAACATCACCAGTTTCTATTTTATGGTTTACACATCCTCTCTTGCCCATTTTAATCCTGAAAATAAAAAGAAATTTAAATCTTTTCAATAAGTTCTTTCCATTCATCAAACCCCAGCATATACACCCTTTTGTCAAGAAAGTCCAGCTCAGGAATCTTTTCTTTTGCCTGTTTTTTTGTCAGCCCATAGCATTTGCAATAGCTCTCCCTGAGCGCATTCCTCAGAATCCCCTTACTGCATAAATAGATTCCTAGCAAAAATCCCTCTTTCTTATCCAGAGGTTTATGCGTAATCCTGATTACCTTGCTTTTTATTTTCGGTCTTGGAGAAAAAGCCCTCTTGCCCACAATTTCAATTAGTTCAATATTTAAAAAAAGCGGCATCAGCAAGCCAAGCACACCCCCGTTAAGAAAACTAACAGGAACAGTAAGCACAGCAGCCTTAAACTCGCTTCTAAGCAGCTTATTCATCACAGGCTCGCAAATAGAATAAGGCAGGTTCCCAATAATCTTATCAGCTTTATATCTTTTCCAGTCCACAGCATTCTGGCTTAAAACTTTTGCACAGGGAAACTCTTTTTTAAGAACCTTACATAATGCCCTGTCTATCTCTATTGCAGTTATCTTCTTGCTCTTTTTAACCAGCTCTCTGGTCAAAGCACCCTTCCCAGCACCAATCTCTAAAACACTTTCATTATCTTTAATCTCCAAAGCATCAACTATCTTTGTTATTAGTGCTTCATCAATCATAAAATGCTGGTCTCTTTCCATAAAAAACAAAATGAAAAACTATTTATAAACCAATCCCTCAGCAAAGAACATGCAAATAGGTTCTTGTATCTCTCACCCAGGAAAAATAACAAAAGGTGGCTTAATAGTCGGAAGGCTGAAGAATAAAAAGCTGGAAATTCCGATAGTCATAGCCCATGGAAGAAGGGAAGGCCAAACATGTTTTATCTCAGCAGGCATGCATGGCGATGAAATAAACTCAATAGAAACAATAAACAAGTTCTTTAACCAGCTTAATATTAACAGTGTAAAAGGCACAATCATTCTCCTTCCATTAATTAATCCCTGGGGGTTCAAGCAAAGAACAAGGTATATCCCATTTGACAACCAGGATTTAAACAGGTGCTTTAACAAACCGGGCAGGAGCATCTCATACGAGATTGCAAAGACAATCTTAAAAGAGGTTGTTTCA
>DATDYH010000093.1:0-7845 GCA_035289045.1 Candidatus Nanoarchaeia archaeon | reverse complement strand
CCCCTAAGAACTATTCAAAGCCTTGTTTAAAGCACTATCAAGGGCAAAAAACAAGTTAAAATCAGTAACCTCAAAATGCTTTGGCTCATTTCCAATAATAGTTTTGACCTGCACCTCAAACTGGCTGTTATGAATCATTTTCAAATGAATATAAATCTCCTGGAACTCGTTATTCCTCTCTTCCATCTTCTTGACATAATTGCCAATAACTTTCTTTGCAACAACCAGCTTCCCAGAATCAAGCTCTCTAAATCCAGAAATCTTAATCTTGCTTCCTAATTCCAAAAATTCTGTATTTTCTGCGCCTTCTTCCATGTTAATCCCTGTAAACTTGGTAATACCTAATCAATTAAAAGCTTTTCTATTCTAAAGCACTGGTTATTTTTCTTCTCCAAAAGGAGTATAGGAAAGTAAAACCCCTTTAGATTTCATATACTGAAGGTATCCTGAAAAATCTTTTTCTGTTGGTTGTCTTGGGTTTCCTAACAAAGGCTCTCCTTTCTCTATTTTTAACCATAATTCTAAAAGCGTAATTCTCCTATCAACTCCATTAATAATCTCCTCTTCAAGTTCAGGGGTTACTGCATACTCCCACATACCATGGCCATCACTAACCCTTGATACAAGAGCAACACCTTTTCCCCTCAGGCCTTTTTGTTGATAAGCATGAGTAATAATGTCATTTATGCTAGGGGGAGCAAATAAATCATGCTGGGCACCCCCGGGATGGATATGATATTCATGCAAAACAGAGCCTCTTGGAAGTGTGTCTGTAAATGTATGAACAAGATTAGTGTCAACCTCTAGTTTACCAAGTTCTTGATTTATTCCCACATCTATCCATTGTTTATCATATCTTACCCACAAATCCTCAAGAGCTGCATGTCGTGCAAGTGTATGAAGCTCTCGCTCCCCACATTCAGGAGCAATGCTGTAAGTACTGCCAGAGCCTTCAACAACCTTCAGAATTGTTGGAGGAGCAGCCTCATCAGCACAGCCTATGCTCACAAAGCATGCTAATCCTGCTTTTAAAAGCCAATTTCTCATAAACACTTAAGAAACCCCATATTTATAAAACTTTCTGAATATAATCACTAGATAGTAATAATCGCAAAATAGAAGGTTTAAATAGTATAAATATCTAGTAATATTTACTATGGGAATATCAAAAATAACCAGGAATTTTCAGGTAACCCTGCCAAAAGACATCAGGGAACTGAAAAGCCTGGAAATCGGGGATAAAATTCTTCTTATTAGCCAGGGAGAAAAAATAGAAATGATTAAGCTAGACACAGGAATAGTGGAAAAAGCAGCAGGCCTCTGGAATAAAGAAAAAGCAACCGGGCTGGAATACGAAAGAAGGCTCAGAAAAACATGGAAAAACCGGGGGGGTTTATGATTCTTATAGACACCAATATTTTTATAGACCATTTAAGGAACTATCAGCCAGCCATAGAGTTCTTTAAATCCGCTTCAAAAAGGGATGATGTTTTATTCTCCGCAATAACAGAAGCAGAACTTCTTGCAGGCAGTGCAAACAATGAGCAGAAAAAGCGCGAAATCTTATTGCAGTTTCTTTCTTACTGGAGAAAAATCCATGTAACAAACCCTATTGCAGTTCTTGCAGGAGACCTCAGCAGGGAATACAAGCTCTTAATCCCTGATGCAATCATAGCAGCCTCAGCAATAATTAACAAAGCTGAATTAGTAACAAGAAACATTAATGATTTTAAGCATGTTAAAGAGCTAAAAGTAAGCTCACCTTATTAACCCAGCCTCTTCCCCATATATTCCCCTTCTCTTTTATACCCAAGCATTAAGTAATATTCTCTCGCCCCAATCCCAGAAATCACAATCATTTTCTTCTTGTCAAACTCTTCAAGCGCAATTCTCTCAGCCTCAGCTAACAATCTCCTGCCAAAACCCTGGTGCTGAGCTCCTCCAGCACCCCCAACAGGAACAGCTCTTCCATAAACATGCAATTCTCTTATTAAGGCTGTTTTGTCATCAATCTCTTTTCTAACCAGCTTATAAGGATTCCTCAACCTAAGATACCCAATCACTTTATCACTCTCTTCCATGCTTAAAAAAACCTCATCTCCCTTGCTTGCATTATAATCAAATCTTTTTAACACAGGATTTTTAATATCCCCTTCCCTGTACTGCCTGCATCTAAGGCACCTGCATGCTGTTTCTTCTTTCTTCATGAACTTCTGGACATACTGCCTTAAATTAGTCCTGTCAACCCCTGCACTAATTCCAGAACCAGGAATATCCCTCTGGATCCTCATCACCCTGCAATACTTAGGAATAGTTTTTTTAAGCTCAGCAATTAGCTTAACAGCCTCATCAGTAGTTAATGGCTTATAATCTCCCTGCTCCCATAACTTATACAGCCCTGTCCCTTTAATAACCATACATGGATATAATTTTAAAGCATCAGGCTTAAACACATCATCACTAAACAAGCTCTTAAACATCTTAACCTCTTCTTCAATCCCAACCCCCGGCAGCCCAAGCATATACTGGTAGCCAACTTTATAGCAGGCATCTTTTAATAATCTTGTAGCAGTTATCACTCTCTCAACATCATGGCCTCTGTTGATAAACTTTAACACACTATTATCCAGAGTCTGCACCCCTAATTCAACTCTTGTAAAACCCTGTTTTAAGGCAGTATCAATATGCTCTTGCATGGCAAAATCAGGCCTTGTCTCCAGCACCATCCCAACGCATCTTATTAAAGCAGTTTCATTCTCTTTTTGCACAGTTTCCAAAGAAATACTTTTTCTATTTTTAATCATTTCAAGAATTTTTCCCTGCACTCTTGCAATCTTCTCCTTATTCATCAAGTCTCCCCAGCTTAGCTCAAAAAAATCAATAAATCTCTCAAAATCAATCCCCCCTCTTAAAAACAGCTCGCCAAAATCATTCAAAGCCATCAGGCAGTCCCTTATAAACTCATTCTGGTAATCAATGGAAGTTGCATTAAAAGTCCCGCCCATTATAATAAGCTCTACTTTCCCAGGATAGTTCCCAAGCAGCAGATACTGCTCCAGCCTGTTAAATACCTGTAAATAAGGATTATACATATTCCTCCCAGCCCTCATTGAAGCAGGCTCTTTTCCAGTATAGCTCTGTGGCGTATCCCCAAACTCGCTTGCTAATCCCCCAGGGCAATACATACAGGTTCCATGCTCGCATTTAGCTGGCTTAGCCATCACAGCAACAACATTAACTCCAGAACTCTCCCTTACAGGCTTGGTTTTTAACATCTTAGCCAGCTCCTTTTTTTCATCCTTCTTAGCCATTAAAATTAGCTGAATAAAAGAAGGCACTCTCCCAGGCCTGTATTTTTTCGCATATTTATCCCTGATTTTCAGAACCTCCCTATATCCAGAAGGTTGCTTATCCAAAATCTCATCAATCAATCCCCTGTAATCATCCATATTTCTTATCCCATCAATAAGAGTTTAAAGCTTTCTACAAAGCAACATACAAAGCAACAATAACAACTTTTAAAAACAAAGCAATAACAAAGAAAAGCTAAGAGGTGCAGGAACATGCCATGCTGGTTGAAAATACCCCTCTTGAAGAACTGGAAGTAATAGCCTATCCTCTGGAAACAATGGATGTGATGCTGACAAACCGTGAAAGAGGCACCACTCACATATCCATGACCTTAATCTTAGTCCATCCAAAAGACCTTGAAGGCCTGATTGAAAAAAGGCATGGAAATTACTTCCTTGAAAACCCTGTTTATTTAAACATAGAAAACTCTAAAAGGAGAGGTATCAATCTAAGAGCTGTAACAATTCCTAATCAAGGGCTTAATGAAACCGACTTTAATGAACTAAGAAGAATAGTGGAATTAAACAGGCTCTATATCCAGTTTTATTCAGCACAATAGAAAAAGCTTAAAAACCCCATTTCTAACCCTTTATAAATAAAGCAAAAGAAGTTTAGGGGGTATAGCAAAATGTCAAATCAAATCCAGCCAATATTCATCTTACCACAGGACACTCAAAGGTCAACAGGCAAAGATGCTCAAAGAAATAACATAGCAGCTGCAAAAGCAGTTGCTGAAACAGTAAGGACAACCTTAGGCCCAAAAGGCATGGATAAGATGCTTGTGGATTCTATGGGAGATATTGTAGTTACAAATGATGGGGTTACAATTCTTGAAGAAATGGCTATTGAGCATCCAACAGCAAAGATGATTGTTGAGGTTGCCAAAACCCAGGAAAATGAGGTTGGAGACGGCACAACAACAGCAGTGGTATTGGCAGGGGAATTATTGAAAAACGCAGAGCATTTGCTTGATGATAATATCCACCCAACAATTATTGCAAAAGGCTACAGGATGGCTGCTGAAAAAGCCAAGCATATTTTAAACGAGCTGGCTGAAAAAGTAACAGAGCATGACATTGATTTATTAAAAAAAATAGCATCAACAGCCATGACTGGAAAAGGTGCAGAATCAGCCAAGGAATTATTATCAGATTTGTGTGTTAAAGCAGTCTTGCAGGTTAAAGACAATGAAGGGGTAAATCTTGATAACATAAAAATTGAGAAAAAAGTAGGCGAGGCAATTGAAGCATCAGAATTAATAGCAGGCATTGTTCTTGACAAGGAAAAAGTTAATTTTGGCATGCCAAGGTCAATAAAAGATGCAAAACTGGCTCTTTTGGATGCTGCATTGGAAGTCAAGTCCCCGGAAACAGACACAAAAATAGAAATCAGCAGTCCAGAGCAATTGGAAGCCTTTCTTGAAAGAGAAGAAAGACTATTAAGGGAAATGGTCAAAAAAATAAAAGACTCAGGTGCAAATGTTGTTGTTTGCCAGAAAGGGATTGATGATTTAGCCCAGCACTTCCTGGCAAAAGAGAATATTTATGCAGTAAGAAGAGTTAAAAAATCTGATTTGGATAAACTGGCATTGGCAACAAATGGCAAAATAGTGACCAGCTTGAAAGAGCTTTCGTCTTCTGATTTAGGCCATGCTGGATTAGTTGAAGAGCTGAAAGTCGGGGACGAATTAATGACCTACATAAGAGAATGCAAAAACCCAAAAGCAGTTACTCTTCTTGTAAGAGGAGGCACAGAGCATGTGTCTTCAGAAGTTGAAAGAGCTGTAAAAGATGCTTTGGGTGACTTGGCAGCTTCCTTAAACTCAGGAAAAATAGTTGCTGGTGCAGGTGCAGTTGAGATTGAATTGGCAAAAAGAATCAGGCACTTTGCAACATCATTATCCGGAAAAGAGCAGTTAGCAGTAAATGCTTTTGCCCAGGCAATAGAAATTATCCCAAAAACCCTTGCAGAAAACGCGGGCTTAGACCCAATTGACTTATTAGCAGAGTTAAAAGCAAAGCATGACCAGCCATCAGGAAAATGGTTTGGCATTGATGTTTATGAAGGCAAGGTTGTTGATTCCTGGAAGCAGGGTGTTATTGAGCCTTTAAAGATCAAGACCCAGGCATTACAATCAGCATCAGAAGTTGCAGAGCTAATTTTAAGAATAGATGATGTCATAGCAACCTCTGGAAATAAAGCTCCTGGGGGCATGCCTCCAAATATGCCTCACCCAGGCATGGGTGGAATGGATTACTAAACGCAGAAATTCAAAAAAGCTTTTATATTCATCTGTATTTATCATTCTATGAACAGAAACAATATTATGAGGCAGGAAACAATAACCATTCCAAAAATTGAATATGAAAACCTGAAAAAAATGGCTGAAATAGAAACTCCTTTGCTGATTTCCCTGGTAAAAGGCTTGGAAGACATAAGAACAGGAAGAATCAAGCCATGGAAAAGGATCACAAAATCCGCTTCCTGATCTCTTCCCTATAATAGGGAATTAAAGATTTAATCGCATCAATCATTTTTTGCTGTTCTTTTTTATCACTCAGGGTTATCACAAAAACCACAACATACTCTTCATAAATAAGGTAATAAAACCTATATCCCTTAACTCTTTTTTCCCTAAAAAATCTATACCCTAAAGGTCTTCCTGCATAAGGGTTAGTCTCTAACTGCTCTATTTCTTTTTCAATCTGCTTCTGCAAAGAATTATCCAGCTTAGCAAAGAGCCTGTCAAACTCATCTGTTGTATAAACCTTATACATAATAGCCCTTAGAAGAGTTTATTTATATATAAAAGTAGCTTTTGTTAAAAAATAAAAGTCTATAACTCATCCTCTTCTCTCTTGTATTCATAAATTCTTGGCCTTTTATCTATTTGTAATTAGTATAACTTTCTCCTGCTCTTTAACCTTATACAACGCCCTATAATCTCCAATGCGATACCGAAAAACTTTTTCTCCTTCCTCCCTGCCCATGAATTTTGCATCAGCAGGAACAGGGTCATTCTGTAGCCTCTCTATTCTCTTAAAAATTCGTTCAAGAATATGCCTGTCAAGCCTCTTTAAAAATCTCTTTGCTTTATCAGAATACTCCAAAGCATACATTATAATCCCAACTCTTTTTTCAGTTTAACATGAGAAATGGTTTTTCCTTCTTTAAACTCTTTATCAGCCTGCCTTAAAGATTGTAAATCATCCTCTGTTAGGGTAATATCATCAATATGCTCCCTTATATACACCACATTAGATTGTATACTCTCCAGCTTTTCCATAACCTGCTTCATCCCATTTGCCATAAAGCACTAATTCTTTTTTCATTTATATGGCTTTCGGGGCATTAAGTAAGATTCAACTTTAATGATAAAAAAGAACTTAATAATAAATAAATAGGCAGTTAATCTCTATAAGTATTCGTCAACTTGCTTAAATCCTCAAATTTTTTATAAAAAGGGATGCCTAAGCTTTCAGCCATCCCCCTATACCTATCATCTCCAGAGAATATAACAACATCCCCATGAGGGATATCTTTTAATCCTTCGTAAAGTGCAAAACAAGCCCCTTCAAGCCCATCCATAATTATCAAATCATATCTTTTTCTTCTAGCCATTTCCAAAGCTGGACCAGAATTTTCAGCAGTTTCTACATCAGAACAAATAGCCCTAGCAAATTGTCGTTGCATGGTTTCGCGCAACCTCTCATCATCCTCAACATATAATAAGCTATCCACTCTCATATTAACTCTAAAGTAATAAATAGATACTTAAGCCTTTCTATTATCAAACCATTATAATCCATTAGTTATAGTTTTAAAAAAATAAAAGAAAAGAGATTAAGCTTACTTTCTTCTTGGATAAACAGCTCTTCTTAACTGTCTCAGATATTGGTTAGATACATGTCTTGTTGAAGCAAGTTCTGATTCTTTAAAAGCTCTAAAAAACTCCTCCTTGTCAGCAGGGGCAACTGAAGTATCTCCCTTCACATAACTAATAACCAGTCCGATTGTTGCCATTGATGCCCAGGAAGGAAATATTCTTAACCCATCTTTTTCTAGTTGATAGCTCGGTCTTGAAAAAGCATTAGCATCATAATAATCAGCGCCCAAAAACATGTCTGATGTATCTGCTTCGCAAGGCTTTCTTCCCAAGGACATCCTATCTCCTGGAGAAAAAACCCTGTTGCTATCATTGTCATCCACTCTTACAAATAGGCTGTCACCTTTTTCAGAGCCTATAGGATCAAAATATGCCTTGGTAAATATATGGCCTCCAAGTTTTCTACCTCTCTTTATTACACTATCCGAAACACTACAAACAAGTTTATAGTTTTCTGAACCTAACAACTCTGAATCTTTTCTATATATATACCTATCAGGGCTATCTTGAGCATAAGCACTAATAGGTTGTAATGCTAAAACACCTGAAAATACCAAGCCTGCTAATCCTTTCATGTTAATTTTTCCTCCAGATTATTATAAACTAAA
>DATDYH010000092.1:0-14588 GCA_035289045.1 Candidatus Nanoarchaeia archaeon | reverse complement strand
CTTGATGCCCATAGATCGGGAAGCTTAGTTGGTAAGTATTTTTTGCTTTCAGATTAGCAGGGGTCATTAGTGAGGTAAGGTCGGCTCTTGTTCTGGTTACATGAGTATGATAAGCGTGTTTTTCAATAGCCCATAAAATTTCTTCATTAGCATTTTTGCTTATCCTGTTAGCATCAAGCCCGCGGATATTATCAGTTTGCTCAATTTTCTCAGAAAGAGAGGCTAAGCCTTCCTGATATTTTTTTTCCAAGTTTCTTAATTGGATAGATTGATAGCCTAGCAAAGCTAATGCTCCCAGAGCAAAGATGTTATACACTTTTTTCATGTTAATTTTCATGTTAATTATCTCCTTTGAGTTTGTTACTCTAAAGTAACTATCTATCTGATATTAATAGCTTTCTGCTATTAATGATATTAGTAATATTAAAAAAGAAAAGGCTTTTAAACACCCTAATTTACAGCTCTGGATGAGAAGAAAGCTTATTCAGCAGGGGGGAGGGGGATTAACATTATATTTACCGAAGAAATGGCTTGATGCCCAAAGCCTTAAAGCAGGTGATGAGGTCGGGATTGAGGTTTTTGATAATGAGTTAAAAATAGCTCCTGCTAATGTAAAGGAGCCTAAGAAGACATTAGAGCTTCATATGGGGGTTACAAGAGAGAGTGCAGTCCGGACTTTTATCTTAAATGCTTACAGGCTGGGTTATGACAAGATTATTGTTACTTACCCTGGGAAACTGGATGAAATAACTGGAATTGCTGATAAATACCTTATTGGCTTTGAGGTTATTGAGCAAGAAGGAAAATTTGTTCTTGAAAGCGTGAGCGAGCCGAGTTATGAGAATTTTGAGGTTATTATCCAAAGGCAGTTTTATATGCTTGGTGGAATGATGCATGATTTGAAGGATAAGCAGGCTGAAGCTTTTGCAGCAAGGATTTACAGATATGACAGCTTTCTTAAAAGATGCATTTCAAAAGGTGTTTTTTCCCATGATGCCAAGCTTTTTGTATGGCAGTTTCTTAGCGATTTTCTGCAGATTTCAAGATTGTGCTTGTTCTGCCATAGAGAGATTAGTGCACATGGCTTAATATGTTCCAAGGAAGAAAAAGAGATGCTGGATAATATTCTGGAAATGTTTGAACTGCTAAAATCAGCTTATTTTAAGCTTGATGCCTTGTTTATAGAAAAACTTCACACTAAGGAGGAGTTTTTGAGAAAAAAAGGAGTGTTAATCCTGAGAAAGAGAGACCCGGTTTTATTGCATTACCTCATGATGATTGCAAGGCAAGTTTATATCTGCGGTAGCCCGCTGGAAGGGATTTTGCAGGCTAAGAAATCCGGGCTTAAGAAAATTGCCTAAGCTGTGAGTGATACCTGCAAATGGCCCGTTCATATTTTCCGGCGCTTTCTTCATCACCTTGCTTTAATGAAAAAGAAAGAAGACGGATTGATGAAAGGGGGCTTATTACTTTTATTGCTTCTGCCATTTTTTGAACAGCTTTTTTGGAGTAGTCTGGTTGGTGATTGGTGAATCTTTTATCATGAGAATATGCATCCTGAAGATAGTATCCAACCTGATTGCTGGCAAATGCTATAAAGCCAGCATAAGCTGCATTGTCTTCCTGTTCCATTCTTGCAAAAGCAAATTCTGGCGAGCCTGTTTTGATTTCACCAAAATCTCCGCGCGGGCGGAAAGTTCCAGGGAAAACATTTGATGGCTTTAAATCATCAATTATAACTGTCTGGGGTGATAGTTCTAAGCCTGTTAATTTTGATACGCATGTATGGTATACTTGTTTATACTTCCTTAATCTTGTTAAGTCTTCTCTAGTGGTTACTCTTGATTCTAATTCTTCAAAAGGAAGAACCAGCCTTGAAGAAGCATCACTGAAGAGAGGTTCAGCTGCATATGGCCTGAGGAATGCCTGTAAGAGGACTGCATTAAAAACATCTGTGTAAACCGGTTTTTTAAGCTCTTCTTGAGTTATGCCCGAGAATGCTGTATATTCATTGAATACTTTGTGCATGAGACTGAGATAGGTTGTTATACTTTCCCTCGGGATTATTTCTTTTTCTTGAGTGTCCTGCGTCAAAAGTATGCCGTATGTTCCATTTTGGATGTAAGCCAGCAATTTAGGGGTGATTGGGTGGAGTTCTGGATATTGCTGTGCTAAGGATAATGCGTGAGCTTCTGGGTTTAAGATTTGTGTTGAATGTAATTTTGCAAATGCTTGTTCTCCTTCAATGATTACAGGGAGGACTATGTCACTTGAAGTATGGGTTATGCCCTCTCCCAAGGATTCAAACCTGTCCCGGACATCTGCTATTTTTTGCAATGTTGCTTCAGGAATTTCCGGGTAGTTTTCAGCAAGCTGGGCAAGGATTGATGCATGGTTATCTTTATGGGCGAAATTTACAGGCCTGTAATAAGGAGCTGAACTGAATGCTTCTTTAGCCTGTTTTGTTACTGCTTCTGCCATCCATGCATGTGCTAATGCCTGGGCATGGTCATAGGTTGTGTAAAAGTCCCATTGGGCTCCACCCCAATAAATTCCACCTTCTGGAGTTGCCTCTCCTAGCTGGAGACCATAAGTCCCTTTAGGGAGGTTATTCTCGTGCAGTAATTTGCGAGCTTGTTCAGGGGATACCATGTGTTTAACTTTTAAGATTGCCTGTTAGTGAGGCGGATTCAGGATTTATAAACCTTTGCTTTTTTATTACCTTATAGTGAGAACTATTATGAGGATACAAAGCTGTTTGGAGGAAGCTTATTAATTAAAAGAGTTTGCTATAGTGGGCTGCTTAAGGGAAGCTATTTAAAACAGGGATAATTATGTGTTTGAGGTGAGCTGAAATTAGAAAAGCAATTTTGATTGTTCTGCTATTGGTTGTTGTTTTTGCTGGTTTTGCTAATGGGGAGGAGGTTAATGAGTATGATGAATTAAAGCTGAATATTACTATTGCTTCTGAGATTGTTGCTGATGGGAGGGTGAGGAACCTGGAATTAGGGCTTAGCTTTTTTCCTAAAAATGATGAATTTCAGAAAATTATGCTTAAGGAGATAAAAGCCAGGCCTGAAGCTGAGATTAGCGAGAATGGAGAGATTAAATACAAATGGGAGAGCCTGGACAATGGCAAAGCAGAGATTAACAATGCCTTTGTTGTTGCAAGCAGGGCAAATTTCAAGAAGATTGACAGCAAGGTTAAATTCCCGCTTGAAGATGTTAATGGCCTTGATGAGTACTTAAAAGCCACTGAGCTGATAAATGCTGATGATAAGATGATAAAGGCGAAAGCTGCTGAGCTTGCTAGTGGGCTGGATGATGAGTATAGTGTTGCTTTTGAGATTGGAAGATGGGTTAAGGAGAATATTAATTACAGCCTTGAAACTTTAACAGAGGGTGCTACTAAAGATGCTGGATGGGTGCTTGAAAATAGAAAAGGGGTGTGTGATGAATTAACTGTGCTGTATATTGCGATGTTAAGGTCGTTGAATATTCCGGCAAAGTTTGTTTCAGGGAGCAGCTACAGCAATATTATTGATGGATTTGGGAACCATGCGTGGGCAAGTGTTTATTTTCCTGGCTATGGCTGGGCTGATTTTGATGTCACTTATGGGCAGCTAGGATGGGTTGATGCAGGGCATGTTAAGATGGATGAAAGCTATGATGCTGGAAAATCAGGAATTAGTTATTCCTGGAGGACAAGAGACGGGAATGTAAGGCCTGGGGCGTTAAAGGTTGATGTTAATGTTGTTGAGAAAGGTGGGGTGGCTGAGTATGACCTTGGGCTGGATGTTAAGCTGCTTAATAATAAGGTTAAGGGGGGGAGTTTTGTCCCTGTTGGTGCTGAAGTGGAGAATAAGGGTGGGTTTTACCTGCCTGTAAATGTGTATTTAACAAAAGGGCCTAAAAATGTTAGTGATAATGAAAGATTGGTATTGCTTAAGCCATGGGAGAAGAAAAAAGTGTTTTTCCTTGTTAGTGTTCCTGGCGAGCTAAACAAGGGCTTTATGTATACTTCTGATGTTGAGGTTAAGACCTCATTTGGAGGGGGGGATGGGGAGATGCTGGAATATGCGAGCATATATGATTTTGGGTTAACAGAGAATGAGGCTTATGACAAGATTAAAGAGTTGAGTGGGGAATCTCAGGGAGAAAGTTTTGGCGAGCTTGATGTTATTTGCGCTGGGGAGAAAGAGGCTTATTATAAATATGAACTAAATGGGGAGCTAACCTGCAAGGTTAAAAATAAAGGAAGCAAAAATTTTGAAGGGCTTAAGATTTGCATGCTTGATGACTGCAGGGATTTTAATTTAATGCTTGTTGATGAAAAGAGCTTTGAGTTTGTTTTTAACATAAGCGATGTCAAGCAGGAGATTAAAGTTGTTGTTTCTGGTGATGGGATTGTTAAATATGGCTATGCTGATGTAAAGATTCTTGAGAGGCCTGGGATTAATATTGAAGGGCTGGATTATCCTCATGCTGTTGGTTATGGGGAAAATGGGGTGATTAACTTCACTCTTGGCTCAAGAGATGAAATAAACAACCTTGTGATTTTTGTTGCTGGAGAGGATGTTTTTAGCATTAAGAGCTTTGTAAATGTGAACAAGATGAGCGTGCCTTTTAAAGGAGAGTTTTTTATTGATAAGAAACCTGAGCTGCTGATTATTTATGAGGACAGGAATAATGCAAGATACGAGCTAAGGGAAGAGCTGGATATTAGTGTTGTTAATATTCCCTGGTATGCAGGAATCCTGGAGTTTTTTAAGAGGCTGAGGAGAGAGGGTTAAAGAAATGAAAAGCCTATTGCTAAGGGTTCTTGACACAAGAAACAGGAATAAAGAATATTTTAAGATAGCTAAAGAATATGCTAAAAAAATTTCTGAGTATGATGGCGTGATTGGTGTAGCTGTTGGCGGGGGGATTGGAAGGGGACATTCTGATGAATATTCAGATATTGACTTATTTGTTTTTCTGGATGCAGAAACTTATAAAAAATGGAGAAAGAAGAGCCCAATCCCGGAGAGAGACCATTATTACCTGGACTATTGGATAGAGACTGAGTTTTTTGATTATGACAAAGAGAAGAAGACATTTTGGAGGGTTGAGGAGAGGTGGGAAAGAAAACACCACATAATCCTTTTTGACAGGGATGCTAAAATTAAGGAATTATATGAGAAGAAACTAATTTTTGGGCAAGGAGAAAAAAATAAAATGTACAAAGAGCTATACGATAAAACTGGGTGGTATGTTGCGGAGCTTCCATGTGTCTGGCTCAAAAGAGGAGATATTGCCCAGGCACACTATGTTATGAATAATGGGATTGACTGGATTATTGAGTATATTTTCCTGCAAAATAATTATTTCCTTCCATGGGGGAAATGGAGGCTGCATTATGTTTTCCTGATGGATAAGCTTCCCAAAGATTTTAAGAAGAATATTTTAGAAGCGATGAAAATAAAAGAGTTTACTGAAAAAGATGTTCTTAGAAGGCAGAGGATTTTGATTAAGATGCTTAGGCAATTAGGACTGGATAAAGAATGATTGTGTGATGAGGGTGTGCTTGAGTTTTTTAAGAGGCTGAGGAGAGAGGGTTAATTTTAAATACCTCCTTATCTTTATAGAGATATGAAAAAGAGGGGAGGTCTGGTTTTTTTAATATTTGTTATGTTTGGGATTATACTTTTTATATCCGGGTGCGATAATATAAAAGGGATTGACTTTGAGGTAATTGCGACACCAAATGGTGTTGATTATAATGCTGATGGATGCGTTAACCAGGATGATTTCGCGGTTTTTTCCCAGTATTATCAGGATAGTGATTTAAAGGCTGATTTTAATGGCAATGGGGTGATTGATTTTGGGGACTTTTTGAAGTTTAGCCAGATGATAGATAATGGTTGCGCGCCTTTAAAAAATGAGGGTAATACTGAAGATGTAACTTCTGTAGATGGAGAGGTTGGAGTAGAGAAAATCCTTGAAGATGAACAGAAAATTTTGGTTGTTATTGAAAATGATGCACCTAAACTAAGCTATCAGCCATCTGAAAATAAGATTCTTGGCATGACCATTAGAAGATCGCCTGATGATGAGAATAAGTATATAATTTATGCTTTAACAACCCCCGGTTTTCCTGGATTTAGTGTATCCTTATATGGTCCTGATACAGAAACTCGTAAGAAAATTACCCCAACATTTGAAACATCTATTGATAATCTTTTTGGTAAAAAAATAAGTGGAGGGCTTCAGGGGGAGTTATATAGTTTTGAGTTTGATTTCACTGAACTGCCTATAGACTCTTATTCAGTAATGATACGCGTTTTTGTAGAGGTAGAGGATTTGGATAAAGTTTTCCCTGGCGGGTTTACTTATCCTTCTCTTAGTTTTGACATTATAAGCACCTCTGGATATGATGTAAGTGGCTCTTGTACCACTCTTTTTAAACATGGGCGTATAGAAGATAGCATAGATCTTGTTTTTGTTCCTGATGGTTATGAAAATAGCTTAGGGGGAAAATACACTTTTGCTTATGATGTTGACCAGGCAGTACAAGAGATGTGGAAAGAGCCAACACTTTCAAAATATAAAGATAAGATGAATATCTATAGGGTTAATGCTTTTGATTTTAATACTGCTTGTCGATGTGTGGGGGATAATAGCAATGATTTTTCGATTTCTTGTTGTAATGCTGAAGAGATAAGAAAAGCCGCTAATTTATGCGGCTCTGATAATAATGTTATCCATGTCCTTACTACTGTAGAATCCCCATATATTAGTGGACAAACAAGGTTTATAGAGAAAGAAAAAGAGTACCCTTTAATGCAGCTTAGATATAATCCTACGGGAACAAAATCAAGTGGTATTACTGTTAATAGTAGACTAGACCCAAGAACCCCCATACATGAAATGGGGCATGTTGTTGCTACCTTGCCAGACTATTATCTTTCATACGGTAAATGGAAAAATAAAGTGTTTGAAGTTAATTTGGGTGCTAATCTTTGTGAAAATCATCCTTGTATGATGTGTACTGATAAGCCCTTTTCAGATAAAGGGTTATGTTATGACAAGCCTGCTATGGTTGAATACTTAAACCAATGGTGCAAGGTTAAAAAGCTGAAGATTTCAGATAAAAATCCCAGAAGCCCGTACCCTAATCCATTTAATCCTGATAAAGGGCAGAAGAGTAAGGTGAATGTTAATGTTCAATATGAAGAAGGAAGTGAGCCTTGCTTTGGGTTAATGAAGGTTTATGATGCCAGAGGATTATGGATTGATTTTCTGGTTTCTGAGAACCCTGTTGAGGAAGGAAGTTTTGCTTTTGCATGGGATGGCAAAGATATTAATGGAAAGTATATGCCTTCAGGAGTGTATACTTATGTGGTCTCTGTTGGGGATAAGAAACAGAATGTTAAAGGAACTTTGATAAAATAAACTAGTAAGACTTTAGATTAGAACCTGCTTAATATTCTCTTGCGATATAAACTACTTCGTTAGCCTTTTTACTGCAGATTACACACTTATTCAGGCCATTAAAGCTCTCTTTTTCCAGTTTTGTTCCCCGGACTTTCGCACCCAGCTCTTTTTCCACAATTTCTGCGCAGGGAGTGCCTGCTTTTGAAACAGAGCAGAAACCGCACCTTGCTATTTTTCCTTGGTTTATTACTGAGCTGATGTCCTCTTTTGAGCAGGCATTTTTAATCCTGTTTTTGAAGAGCTCATCAGCCTTGTTAATCAGGTTAGCATCATAGCTTTTTGAGGTTGCTTGTATGTAGCTTATGAGGTTTTCTTCTTTTATTGTTTCTTTTTTATTTAAATCTCTCCTGTAGATGGTTAATTCCTTATTTTTCATCTCTTTGTTTCCAAGCTCAATTCTTAATGGAACGCCTTTCATCTCCCAAAAATAGAACTTTTCTCCAGGGGTTTTATCGCTTGTGTCAATTTCTACATCAATATTTAACTCCTCAAGTTCCTGCTTTAATTGGTTGGATTTTTTTATTAATACAGGGGTGCTGGTTATTGGAACTATGATGATGTTAACTGGCGAGATGCTCCAGGGGAATACCAGCCCCTGATTATCTCCGTGAACTATGACTACTGAAGCGAAAATCCTGCTTATTGCAGGGCCATAGCAGGTTATATAAGCGTATTTTTCTTTCCCCTGCTCGTCTGTAAATTTAACATTAAATGCTTTAGCGAAATCCTGGCTAAGGAGGTGGGTTGATGGCTGCTGGATTACTTTGCCATCGGGATTTAAAACATCTGCTGCAAATGTCCTGTTGGCTCCTGGGAATTTGTCCCATGAAGGCCTTTCAAAAAATATGAATGGCAGGCCAAAAATGTCATGCAAGACCTCTTTTGTTGTTGCCATATCTTCGTGAACCTGGTTTTCAGCATCTTTTTCAGATGCATGG
Source organism: Candidatus Nanoarchaeia archaeon (assembly GCA_035289045.1). GTDB lineage: Archaea > Nanobdellota > Nanobdellia > SCGC-AAA011-G17 > GW2011-AR20 > DATDYH01. Next base: position 6,174 of record DATDYH010000092.1, on the reverse strand, counting down.
GCACAATGAGATTCAACCCAGTGGAATTCCCTGCTTCTTAAAAAAGGCCTTGTGGCTTTTGTTTCGTACCTGAATATGTTTGCCCTTTGATAGGTCTTGAATGGAAGGTCTTTATAGCTTCTAATCCATAATGCAAACATCTGGTAGAATGCTGTTTCTGAGGTTGGCCTTAATGCCAGTTTTTCCGGGAGCTCTGCTGAGCCTCCCTTGGTTACCCAGAACACTTCAGGGCTAAACCCCTGCACATGCTCGCCTTCAAGATTGAAATTACTTTCAGGGATTAATGTTGGGAAGAAATAAGGCTTGTGGCCTTTTTTTCGCATGATTTTTTCAAGATGGCTATACATCTTTTCCATGCAGAGGACAGACCAGGGCTGGAATACAAGAAAGCCCTTGACATTATACCTTATATCAGCTAATTCAGCTGTTTTGATGATTTCTGTGAACCACTCTGAGAAATGCTTTGCTTTTTCAATGTTGAAGATAATATTACTATCATTTGCCATGAGAGTGCTTGTTAGGGGGAATATTTAAATATTACCTTATCTCTGTTTAGATATGGCAAGAGGAAGTAATAAAAATACTTTAACCTTTCTTTTGGTTGTTTTGGTTCTTTTCTTGCTTAGTACAATTTACTTTTCTTATCAATATTATAGTCTTAAGAATGAATCTGATAAATTTACAACTTTTGGGACTTCAAAAATAGAACTGCCAGTAGATAATGATTGGGAGGCTATACTTATTGCTTCTACCTCTGATGAGGTTAAGGCATATAAAGAGGCTAACCTTGGTTGGGCGATTAAAACAGCTTTTTTTTCTTCTGCTAGTGTGGATTCTATAAAGAAGAAGACATTAGAGGAAACTCCGCACTTTAAAGATGTTAAAAATACTGCTTATCAGGTTAAATATTTCAAATACCAAACGGATTTATTAAATCAGGCAATGTTGTATGTTTATATTGATACTGACAATGGAAGAATAGTTTATAGCACGTACTCTTCTCCTTTGTATGGTGAATTGTAAGGCTTATTGTTTAGGGGAAATATTTAAATATTCTGATTACATGCTGATTTTATGCAAAAGAGGTGGGGTATATGCTTTTTGTTAGTTTTACTTTTTTTTGCATTAATCCCTTTTGTGTCTGGGGAATCTGTTGATGATAGTGTTAAGAAGATTACATATTATGCTGAAGAGTATGAAACTGGGAATATAAACTATGCCCAGCTGATGGTTTATCTGAGTTCTGCGAAGGGGAATTTAAACCTGGCTTTAGGTGCGGCTGAGAAACAAGAGGGAGGGATTTTAAGAGAGGAGCAGTTGAAACCTGTGTTTGGAGAGCCTGTTGAGAGGACAAGATGGGTGTGGGTTGAGAAGGCTGAGAAGGAGATAAAAGTTGATGAGGAGGTTCCGGTCTGGAAGAAAATTGTTTTTGATGGAAAAAAAATACAGATAAGGATTGATGCTTATCCTTCTATTTTTGTAAGGGATGGGGGTTCTGATGAGACTGAGGTTGATGCTGTGAAAGAGAAGGGAACTCTGGTTTACAGGCTGCATTTTACAATTGAGTTTAAAAAATCCGGGGAGCAGATGGATGTTGATGGAAAAATAAATGAGATTCAGGGGCTTGCCAAGGAGTTTAATGCCAACCCAAGCAGGGAGAATGCAGAGAGACTTGCAAGAGAGAGTGTTAATGCTGAAAAGAGCTTTCAGAATACTCTTGGGCAGAGTGGTGAGAGATGCGAAGAGATTATGAAGGGTATTTTTGGTGCAGAGAATCAGAGAGGAATTCAGAAGATGCTTATTTCTGAGGCTGAGCTTTATGCTGGGGAGAATTTTGATGCTATTGCAAGGCTGGAGATGTGTGATGAGTGCGAATGGAATTGGGTCAATCTTGATTTAAGGATAGATGGAAGAGGGCCTGGATTTAAGCCTGTAAAAGAGGAAGGAGGATTTAGTTCTCCAGAAGAGTTTAAGCCAATGAATGATGAGGAGCTTAAAAGGGAGCTAAGGGAAACTTTTGATGAGATTAGAGGGTTATTGGAGAGCGGGAATTATGATAAGGCTATGATGCTGAAAAGCAGGCTTTGGGCTTTGAATGATGCCTGGAACCAGAAATCAAATGATGCCTGGGAGGAGGTTGAGAGAGAGTTTGAGCCTAAGAGAAAAGCACTTGAGAAAGATAATAAAGACCCTTACTGGTGGATTGGTTTTGAAAAAGAGAAAAGGGGGAGGGTTAAAGAGATAGCAAAAAGCAGGTATGAGGAGAGGAAAGTGTTTTATAATGAATTGTTTGCTCCTTATGAAAAAAAAGAGTATTATTCTGAGCAGATAGAATTTGAGAGGAGGCTTGTTGAGGAGTTTAAGGTGTTTGGGAGAGAGAGCTGCGATAATAATTTAGATGATAATAACAATGGGAAGATTGACTGCGGGGATGAGCAGTGCGGGGGGAAGATTTGCGGGAAAAAGGTTTTAACTGAAGAGGGTGGCTCTCAGGAGAAGATTACTGACTTGTACTGCATTAACAGCGAGTGCAGTGTTAAAGAAGAGAAAAAAGAGAGGGAAGCTGTTTGCGGGAATCATATTTGCGAGAGAGGAGAGAATGTTTTGAATAATTCTGGCAATGAAAGTGTTAATGATGAAGGCTGTCCGAGTGACTGTATTTCATGCCCTGAATATAATGCTTTAGAATGCAATGGAAGGGTTGTGTTCAGCGGGGTGGATGAGAAGGGGTGCAATTTACAGCCAATATGCGTTGAAGAGAATGTTTGCAGGGTTAGTGGTGATTGTCCTGTATTATTATGCGGGCAGGCAGAGTGTTTGGTTGCTGAGGGGGCTGATGTCGGGGAATGCAGGGTAGGTGAGCTGACTGAGTGCAGGGAGACTGAATGCGTTGATGGCGAGGAGAGGGTTATGAATTGCGAATCAGGAGAGAGATTAGTTACTGAGATATGCAATGGTGGGATTTGGGCAGGAACTGGTGTAGAATGTGTGGCTGCTGGAGAGCCTGGAGAGAGTGGAGAGATTGAAGATGGTGAAGAGCCTGTTTCAGGAGATGAATGTGGTGTAAGGGAAGATTGCGGGGGTGTGAATGATGTTTGCAGCAATGGAAGATGTGTTGCCCTGCCTGAGAATATTGGGGGCGGGGATTTAGCTGAAGAAGAACCTGCTGAAGAATCTCCAGAAGAATTACCTCAACAAGAAGAACAATCACAACAAGGAGGAGCTGAAGAGCCTCAACAACAGGATGAAGAGCCTCAACAACAAGAGCAGGAAACCACGACAACAAATTTAGTGCAAACAGAACAAGTCCAACAGCCTGAAGAAACAGGGCAAATAGCAGGGCAGCTGGTTAAGTCAATAGGATTATTACCTGGCACGGGATTTATTGCTTTTTTAACCGGGGCTGATGTAAGTGAAACAACCGCAGAACAATCTCAAGAATCTCAAGAAGAAGCTCCTGCTGAACAGCCTTCAGAAGAACCTGGGGAAGAGGAGCAGACAGAGAGACCTGAAGAAGAAGAGCCTCAACAACCTCAGGAAGGGGGAGAGCAAACAGAGGGTTCTGGAGAGGAGCAGGAAAGAAGAGAAGGAGAGAGAAGAGATAGTGATGAGAGAAGAGATAGTGATGAAAGAAAAGAAGAGCAAAGAGAAGAGCAGGACAGAGAGGAGAGAGAAAGAAGAGATGAGCAAGAGAGTGATGATAGAGAGAGAAGAGAGGGTGAGGAGAGGGAGAGAAGAGTTAAAGAATGTGGTGAGAGATGCCAGAATGATTGTGAAAACAATTTGATTATGCCTTGTGTTGGGGATTGTGTTTTCAAAGAGGGTGAAGAGGGAGAGCTGGAAGGGTGCAAAAGCAAATGCAGGGATGAAAAAAAAGATGTGATTAAGAATTGTTTGGATGAGTGTTCTGGCAAATGCGAGGGAGGAGAGGGATATGACTTTAAAGGCCAGGAGGAGGAGCATAAAGAGGAGAAGGGAGTTTTTAAGGCGGGTGGAAATTGCAGAACATCCCAGCAGAAAAAAGAAGGCTCAATATATTTTGATGGGTGGGGAGAGCCTTTTAACCAGATTCAGCCGTTAAAGCAGAAGTATTATTCCGGAGGGGATGCTGATTGGTGCAAGTGGGAGCTGGAGAATTTAAAAAAGCAGAGAGAGGAGTTTGAAAAGAGCTTTAACCATGAGTTTTTAACCTGGTTCTTTGAGAGGTATTTAGCCAGCTCTCCAGAAGACTGGGAGGAGCATGTTTCAGGAATCTTTGAGCTTTACTGGATGGATGTTGATATGCAGAGAGAGACTGCTTTTAGGATGAAATGCCTTGGGTTAGATGAGATGCCTGATTCCAATTTAATAAATATAAATTACAGCACAGAATATGGGAGTGTTGAATTTTGGGAAGAAGCAAAAGAGGTTGAGATGCCTGGGATTGAGGGTGGGATAAAAATTATTTCCCCTTATATGAAAATATGGGTCTTTCCACCTGAGGCTTTTGTCAAGTATCAGATGAAAGAAGCAATGAAAAAGGGAGAGTTTCCAGGACCGCCTGAGAAGAAGATGGAGAGGGAAAGAGAGGGGGGATTGGGTGAGGAAGAGAGAGAAGCTATGAGAGAGAATAAAGGCTTTATGAAACTGGTAAAAAAGGTGTCAGATAAATATAATGGGGAACTTAATGTTAATGCTGTGATAAAGGATTTTGAATCTGGAGAGATTGTGTTTAACCTGTATGTCCGGGTTAATGAAAATGAGATTATGAATATTAAACCAATGCTTCCTGAGAGTGCTGCTGGAGAGGATGCGAGGATTGAGATTGATTTTAAAAAAGTTTATGAGCTGATAGCTATTCAGGAGAGGGAGATGAAGGGTGTGCAGATAGAATCTCCTCCGTGGGATAAGAAGAAAACCGGGGTTATTGGAAAAGTTAAAGAGGTTACAAATGGGGTTAAGATGTATTTTAAAGTGAGGGATATAATCAATTCTGCCAAAGTAGTTCCTGAGGATGCTGAGGATGATGTGAAGTCTTTGGCAAAGAAGCTTATTGCTTTAATGGGTGAGGGTGGGAAAGAGAAACAAGGTGAGGAGATGACCAAGGAAGAGCGGGAGATGATTAAGGAAAAGATGGGAGAGGATGGGATGGGTGTGGGCTTGGGTGATGGAGAGGGAAGAGGGGGGCTTTCTGGAAAGGTTGTTTTTTAGCTGAAAGAAGATTTAAATATAAGGCTGTTTTATTTGGAGTATGCAGAAAAAAGGGTTTTTTGTTTTATTATTTGTTTTTTTATTGCTGGTTATAGGATTTTCTATTTCTGGATGTAGCGGTTATTTCAATGATATTGTTGGGGAAGAGGTGGAGGTTACAGGAACTACAATTGTTGAGCCCAGATTAATGACAGAGCCTGCTTTGGTGGATGAGGGGGGTGAGAAGGAAGAGGGAGTGTTTACATTATTTGTTAATGATAAGCTTTTTATCAGGAATGTTCGTTTTCTGTTGGAAGAGGTTACTCCTGATGGGGGGGCTGTTGTTGCTGTGAGAGACACACAGACAGGTAAAGAGGAGGTGAAGACGATTAAACCTGGTGAGACAAGTGTTTTTTCGGAGTTTGCGGTTACTAATGAAAACTATTATTATGATGGAGATAATCCAAAACAAAGCTATGCCAGCTTGATTATTGTTCCAGTGATAGAACCGGGAAGTGAGAATGAAAACCTGCTGATAGATATTAGTAATCAACATACATGGTGGCAGTTTTTTATGAAGAAGGGGGATAAAAAAGAGGTTTATGGTGCTGCTATTGAACTTGTTGATTTTTCCAGTGATGAGGGGATTGCAAAATTGAGCATAGATGGGGTGGAGTATATTTTAAAACAAGGTGGTGTTGTTGATTTAGGGGATGTAATAATTAGGCTGGATTCTTATTCGCCTTCTGAAGCTTATATAGTCGTTAGAATGAAAAGCCCGTTAATCAGGGTTTTTGATGCTTTAGATATGAAATATGATTATTACAATGGGGGGGCTGTTGTTGCTGTGAGAGACACACAGACAGGTAAAGAGGAGATGAAGACGATTAAACCTGGTGAGACAAGTGTTTTTTCGGAGTTTGCGGTTACTAATGAAAACTATTATTATGATGGAGATAATCCAAAACAAAGCTATGCCAGCTTGATTATTGTTCCAGTGATAGA
>DATDYH010000091.1:0-3371 GCA_035289045.1 Candidatus Nanoarchaeia archaeon | reverse complement strand
CCAGAGGATTTGTTGATAAGGGAAATCATAAAGAATCATGTTATTATCAAAGGGGTGGATGAATACTATGAAAAAATTAAGTTTTTTGGATAAGCTCAGAAAAGAAGGAGCTTTGGAGATTACAGAACCATCTGATGAGATTGCAAAATCTTATTTAATAAAGAGTGAGAAATGCACCCAGGTGGCTAAGCTGGCATTTAATGCAGGGATTTATGAAAATGCAGTAAGCGAGGCGTATTACTCTATCTATAACACAGTAACAGCCTTATTTTACAAATGCGGGATAAAGTGTGAAAACCATGCTGGGGCAGTAATCATGGTAAAACGGCTTTTTAAGCTTGACAGGCTGCATGCAATTTTCTCTGAGTTCAAAAGAGACAGAATTGACAACCAATATTACACTCCTGTAATTAATGCTGAGCCCATTACAAAAGAAAAATGTGAAGAGATGTTAAAGACTGCCCAAAGATTTAATGCAGAATTAAGGGCATACATGGAAGGGCTGACTCTTGAAGCCATAAACAAGATAAGAGGAGATTTTGAAAGACTATGAAGAGAGCAAAGATTATTGCTAAGGATTGGGCTGAATCACAATAGTCTCTATCCCTCCAATATCGCATTTATGCCCATTTAATAAAGAAAAGGAAGAAAGTCTGGATTAAAAACAGCTACTGATAAACCTCTTTTACTGCTGAAGCTACTGGATGGCTCTAACTACTCTCAAAAATCAGAACCAAAAGGCTTATATACCAAAAATGGATAATATTATCCTAAAATGGATAACAAGCTCCGTATCCTAAACTACCTTGGAAAACACCCCCAGCAGGGGTTTACCCTGCATGAGCTCAGCAAAGAGACAGGAATCCCTTATGCAACATTCCACAGGGCTGTTGGTGGGATGGAAGGGCTGATAACCCTTAAGAGAGTAGGGAAGGCAAAGGTTATTACAGCTAACAATGAAAATCCGGTCTTAAAATCCTGGCTGATTATCAGTTCTGAAGAGGAAAAGAAGGGGTTCCTAAAAAAGCAGCCCCTTCTGAATAAAATTGCCTCTAAATTAAGCACGACAGATATTGTTGTCTTATTTGGGAGCTATGCCAAAGGGAAACAAAGAGAGGATTCTGACATTGACCTTTTAATCATTAATAAAAGAGGAGAAAAATCAATCACTTTCTCAAAATATGAAACCCTGTTTAAGAAAAGGATTAACCCAATGTTCATCACAAAAGAAGAATTCAGAAGAATGCTTCAGGATAAAGAGGAAAATGTGGGGAAGCAGGTGTTAAAAGACCATATCATCCTGAAAAATCCAGAGGGGTTCTGGGAGTGTGTCCTTGATGGAAAAATATAAGTATGTCAAATACTTTGAAGAGGCAAAAATAGAGAGCCATATTGCAAGATATTCAGCAATAAAGTCTTATACACAGAGACAGCTTGATGAAATCTTTGAGAATGCCAGAAAGTTTGTAAGCAAGGCTGCTTTAATTCTTGAAGAGGGTTAAGCCACTCTTTACTACTGAATAACTGGCTGGAGTTACTGCTGCTCAAAACAAAACCAAAAAGCTTATATATGGCTTTAAACCATAGTATTATGGTTGAAAATGGCTAATGAAAAACTGGAGATACTTAAGCTGCTGATAAGCAGGAGGGAAGAGAGCTTTAGCATAAGAAAAATCTCACAAATAAGGGAGATTAATTACAAGTCAGCGCATAATGCCCTGAAAGGGCTTGAGAGCGAGGGATTAGCCAGCCTTAAAAAAATAGGGAACACAACAGCCTGCTCTTTTAATAATAACTTTAACGAGCTGGTTTTCCAGGCAGAATGCCAAAGGAGGGGGGAAGCTTTAAGGGACAAGAACATTTTAATTCTTTACAACAGGCTTTCAGAATTAAAATTTCCGTTTATTGCCTTATTATTCGGCTCTCATGCCAAGGGGAAAGCCATGAAACATTCAGACATAGACATCCTTACAATAGGGGGAGAGCAGAAAGAGATAAAATCAGAGATTTCACTTTTCCCTGATAAGATACATTTAGCTTCAATAGGTTATGATGAGTTTGTCCATATGGCTAAAAGCAGGGAATTTAGCGTAGTAAGCGAAGCAATTAAAAATAACATTATCTTAATTGGAATTGAAGAATATTACAGGTTATTGACAAATGCTGGAACCAGAAAGGATTAAAGAAGCTGAAACAAACATAAAAGCTTACCTAGGGGAAGGATTATTAAAAAAATCCCCCCTGAATAAGAATGTGCAGGATATCTTAATAAAAAATGCCAGGGAAAGCCTAAGGGCAGCAGATGAGATTTGTCAAAAAGGCTTTTCTGACTTATGGGTTATTGTGTGCTCTTACTATGCAATGTATTATTATGCCAATGCTGTTCTTTTAAGGCTAGGCTACAAGGTGGGAGATAAAATTGTCCATAAGGTAACAGCAGATGCCTTAATCGTGTATGTAAGAGGAAGACTTAAAGAAGCTTTGCTTGAAGAATATGAATTAACAAAAGAAGAGGCATTAAACCTGGCTGGCATAAGGGCGGATTCATTGATAGAATCATTTGATTTTGAAAGAGGTAAAAGAGGGAGGATACAATACCAGACCATAGAAGTAGAGAAGCACTCAAAAGCAAAAACCTCATTGGAAAGAGCAAAAGCATTTACAAGAGAGATGGAGAAGCTTCTGTTATAACCCCTCGCATTTATGCCTGTGTAATAAAGATGGAAAAGAAGCCTGATTAGAAACCGCTACACCTTATTAATCCTCTGTATACTTCTTATTGCTTCCTTTAAACTTTTCAACAGGGTATTTTCTCTCATTCTTCTCCATTTTTTTGCTAAACTCTGTTGCCAGGTCAATATTATACTTTTGAGCTAACCGGAGTATAAAGACTAACACATCAATGATCTCTTCTGAGATTTCCTGCTTCTTTGACTTGTCCTGGAACAGCTCATCTACCTGCTCTTCAGACTTAAACCTGAAATGCTGCAAAATCTCAGAGGCTTCTGTAATGATTCCAATTGCCAGGTCTTTTGCATTATGATATTGGTCCCAATCACGGCCTTCACAGAAGTTCTTTACTTTTTCTTTTAATTCCTGAATAGTTGTATGATTGTCCATTAGCTAGGCAATACTAATAATTCTTTTAACTCTTTCTGTTTCTTTACTAAAACCCCCGCATTTATGCCTGCAAAAAAGACAAGAAGAACAGCTAAATTAAAACCAGCTAATAAAATTAAATAACCAGAATCTCTTTTAAGGCTTCTTCTGCAAAGAACTCTGCAAGCTCTGGCTGAAGATTTTCATAGCCTTTTGCTTTTCTTACTGCTAACCCTGCTTTTACTTTTTTTATTACTTTATCCTTAATATAC
>DATDYH010000090.1:0-4035 GCA_035289045.1 Candidatus Nanoarchaeia archaeon | reverse complement strand
CCTGACCCGCGTGGTTGTCTTTTGTCCGTTGTTTTAAAAATATATCTTGTAAGATATATTTTTGAGACACTAAAATTCTTTTAGAATTTTATTGTTTTTAATATATATTTTGGGAAACAATGTTTATCTAAACAGAAAAGTTTATACATCAAAATATACATAGATTATCTATACCCATATAAAATGAACCAAATCCAGATTAAAGAGCAAGCCCTGTATCATTCCCCTACATTGAAAACCGTCCTCATGGTTGAAGAGGTTTTGAAAAAATCAGGAGAGCTTTTATCAATTGCCGAGTTAAAAAGAAAGCTCCCAAAACAGGTTATGCACCAAACACTAATTCAGATTATTGACTACCTCCAATTAAGCGGTAAAATCCTAATCGGCACAAAAGGGGTTTTATGGGTTTACACAGAAAGAAAAGAGCTTGAAGAATTAATTAAAAGCGGAAGTTTTATATAGTAACTCTTAGTTTCTATATAGTAACCCAAAGTTACTATGGTATCTCTAACAAAGAAGGAAAGGGAAGCATTGCTTGTTTTATTTAAAGACTTTACTGCATATTATAATGCAAACTCCCTAAGCAAAGTTCTGGGCATCAGCCATGTTGGCTGTCAAAAAATACTGAAAAGGCTTCTCAAAGGCAATCTTGTTAATGCTGAGAACATTGGCAAGTCAATAGTCTACAAGCCAAGATTGGAAGATGAGTATGTATGCAGGCTTCTCGCTTTTTTATTGGCTGATGAAGCAAATAACAGCTTCAAAAGGTGGCAGGAAGAGTTCAAAAGCTTGTTTAAGAAAGACAGAATCATAATGCTGTTTGGTTCTGTATTAAAAAATGCTCAAACAGCAAAAGATATTGATATTATGATTATACTAAGCAAAGAAGATTCCAGGGAAGTCAGGAAGATTATCAAAGAAAAGCAGGAAATCTTGCCTAAAAAAATCCATCTCATTGAGCTGACAGAACAGGATTTAAAGAGCAATATAAACAAGAAGCAGGAAGTTATACTAGGCATAATCAGGAATGCTGTAATCCTCTATGGCCAGGATAAGTATGTTGAGGTAATGCAACATGTCGCAGGCTTCTAAGCATGTTCAATGGTGCATAGCAAAGGCAGAGAAAGAAGTCCAGGAGTTAAAAGCTCTCGGTAAAAGCCCCAAGCACAGAGGACTAATGGAGATTAAACCAAGCATTGTGGAAGCAAGAAAGCATATTGCAAAAGCTGAGCACAATCTTAAAGCAATAACCAGATTCAATGAAACGGGTTTTTCTGACTGGTCATTGGCAGCAGGATTCTATTGCATTTACCATTGTTTTCTCGCAATAGCCTCAAAATTTGGCTATGCATCAAGAAACCAGACTTGTACAATTGCTTTAATGGAACTGCTAAAAGAAAATGGAAAAATAAGCATAGACACAAAATTCATTGATATGCTGAAGCACACAGATATTGAAGAGGTTCAGGAGAGCAAGATTATTGATATGCGGGAAGAATACACTTATGGCACTGAAACATCCATAGAAGATGAAGAAAAAATCAGGGAGTTAACCCAAACATGCAAAGAGGTTATTGATGCAGCAAAAATAATTGTTTTTGGTTCCTGATACCATAAATCATAAAAATTATAAGAAGTTTGGATATAGGAAGAAATAATTATTTCCTCTTCTCGTGCACAGGCTTCTGGTCTCTGGAATAAATCTCTTTCTCCCTCATCTTTGCTTCCAGTTCTTTTGTCTCTGTTTTCTTAACACTATCATCAACAGGCTTTTTCTGCAGCTCTTTTTTCTCAAGCTTAATCTCTTCCTTCTCTATTACTTTAGCCTCCTCTTTATGCTTTTTGTCTGCTTCAGCATGAACATGAGTTTCTTCTTTCTTCTCTTTTTTCTCCTTGCCCTCTTTCTCAGGCATCTCAAACTCAGCACCAATCAATTCAGCAAGCACAAACTCAATCTCCTTATCCTTGACTTTTTTCTTGTCTTTTAAAACTTTGATCTTGATTCTTGCAGGCGGGTTTTTCCTTCCATGCTCCCACATCTCCAGATTCAAATGCTTTCCAATCTTGACATTCTCGCATTTCATATGATGGGCAATAAATCTTCTTAATTCATTAACAGCTCTCTCAGTCCTCCTGTAATTAGGAGCCTTGCTGAACGCCTTCCTTAAAGGTACTGTATAAGTTCTTTCAATTGCCATTTTCAATCCCCTGAATCTCTCTTAAAGAGTATAATGTTTCTCTTCTGCTGCCAGCATAGCATATTGCATGAACCATACCTCTTACAGCTTTTTCAAGCTCCTCAGTCGGTGTACATTTCTCACCAGAAATAGCAAGTCCAACAAGGTTCAACACTGCAATAGAGTATCTTTCTAAACCAGTACTTATTGCAGACAACTCTTCCAAGGAAAAATCAACCCCTTCACAATCTTCTTCAAAACCTTGTCTTATCTTTCTAAAAGTATAATCACCCAGCTCTTCATAAACTCCAAAATGCCTCTCCTCTTCCCTTATAACCCATAAGCCATTTGTTAAGGGAAACCTTCCTAACACAGCTAGTCTTCTAGCCTCTTTTTTAACCATGCTTTTTAATCTGGGTCTACCTCTTAATATTCTCCCTACTTCAGGAACACAACTAATATCATTTATCACATTATCATTTATCATAATATCTTCCATTTTAAACATCAGTCCTGTTTCTTCTCCAATGCCTTTTTACATGCGTATGCCTGCCAGGGTGAACTCTTCTGGTCTTGCCATAAATCTTTGGAACTGTCCAGAAAGGGGCCCATTTAGTATGCTGCCTCTTTTTTGCCAGCCTTAGTTTCCTGGGTAATGTTTTATTCCTTGCCATTTTTTAGACTAACCAATAACATTATTTCTTGCTCAAAGTGTCCAAAAGCTTTTTGCCCTTGGCAGTCACAACTCTTCCCTTGTGCAGCCCTTTTTGCTGCTGCACAATTAATTTCTCACTCTCAAGCTGTTGTAAAATAGTTCTTATAATCTTTCCAGAGCCTCTGAAAAACTTCTCAGGCTTGTAACCCCGGTTTTTCTTCCCCCCATATTTTGCCCTCAGCTTATTCGTTCCCACAGGGCCAAGAATATACACTTTTCTAAGCACAGCAGCAGCTCTTTTATACCACCAATCCAGGTCAGCTGGTGGCCTTTCCTTATGCACCCCGGTCTTTACATACCTGCTCCAGTCAGGAGCTTTAATTACTTTTTTAAGCTCCCCAGCAGCTTTTTCCACTAGTTCATTTGGATTAGCATCATAAACACTTGCCATTGAGTTTTAACCCAGATTAACATTTTTAAACCTTTCTATGCTTCCAGGTATATTAGAATTCCCTAAAACCTTGAGCTAGGATAGTAACTGGACCCAGCACCCATTGTAATTTTGGGCATTAAAAAATTCAGCGATACACCACCATAAAAATTGCCAAAAGGCTCGTCAGAAGTAAATATCTTGTTAAAGCCAACCCTCACCCCCACAAATGCAGAGCCATCAGCAACAGGCACTATAACACTGGCAGAAAACTTCAGATTAGCCCTTGTCTCTTTTTCACTAAACTCCCCATTTCCTGATTTTACCTGAGCCAAACCCCCCCCAACTCCAACACAAGGCACAGCTCTATTTTCATCAGCTTTTGAAAGTGCAACATCAAGGTTACCACCAATCTCAAGGACTTCTACCCTGGCAGCCAGGTCGTCCCCCTTACCCCGATATTCAGCTTTATCAGCATAAAAGCTCGGCAAAAAATATCCTCCAGAAACTAGGCCAATACATCCCCCATAAGAAACACTATGTTCATACGAACTCCTGGCAACTTTGGGTTCTAAAATTTTTTTAAAATTAGCCCCAACACCTACAAACAATCTCCCCCCATTCCCTCCAAAATCAGCATTAGCTTTCTGAGGAGAAGCAGCAAGCATTGTAGCTGCTGTAAGAAAAGAAGCAAGATACCCTCCCAGCCTATTCATAAAGAAATGGAAAATCATTTGAATATTTAAACTCTTCTAAAATAAGAAGTATATATT
>DATDYH010000089.1:0-2493 GCA_035289045.1 Candidatus Nanoarchaeia archaeon | reverse complement strand
AATCTGGAAATCAAGAAACCCGGAATGCAAACTGGTCCTTATTGCCTCAGACCCAAAATGGAGCTTCCTAAGTATGATGCCCTGGGCTAAAAAAAAGGCATATGCATGGGCTCTTTCCAAATTGGATTTAATCCTGGCAACCTCACCGATGATGATGGAGAAGTTTCCTGAAACCCTCAAAGCAAAGGTAAGAGTAGTATTTCCTTTTGCAGACATAAAAAGGTTTTCAAAGCAGAAAGCATCCCTAAATTCAAAGAATCTAATCTATACAGGAAGGCTCAGCAGGGATAAGGGAGCAGACCTGGTTCTGGAATCATTTAAACTGATAAAACAAGAGTTCAGGGAATCAAAGCTTTACTTTGTGGGAAAAAGCACCACCCTTCCCAGGGAAGGCAATCTAAGAGCACAGCTTGAAGCTCAGAATCTTCAGGATGTAGTTTACACTGGCGAGGTAAAAAACCCAGAAGAGTATATGAAGAACTGCTCAATTTTAATGAGCCTAGCAAGAACAGATGCAGCAAATATAAGCATCGTGGAAGCAATGTGCATGGGCTTGATTCCAATAGTCTCAGAAGGTGTTGGCAACAAGTACATTGTCTCAAAACTATCCCCGGAATTAATAGTCCATGATGAAACCGAAGCAGCAGAAAGGGTAATAACATTATGGAGGGCCCCTAAAAAAGTAAAAGCGTATTCAGTTAAAGCAAGGAGAATCTCACAATATTACAACAAGGAGAACAGCTTAAAATTATTCAAAGAAGCAGTCTCATCATTAAAACTTAACCCTTCTTAATCAGTTTTAAGTACTCTTTTTCAACAGCCCCAGAAACCTGCTCCATAGAAAATCCCTGAAGTATCTCTTTTCTTGCATTATCCCCAATTTTTTCCCTTAATTCTTTATCATTAATCAGTTTAATAAGCATTTTATTCCACTCGCTAGCATTTCCTGCACCAACAATATACCCATTTAACCCATTTCTAATTACTTCTCTATTTCCACCCCTGTCAGAAGCAACAACAGGCTTTCCAGATGCACCAGCTTCTAACAGCACCCCTGATAAGGGCTCCTCCCATAATGAGGGCAGCACAACAATATCAGCATCAGCATAAGCATAAGGCATCTCATTAATCCCAATCTTTCCAGCCAGAATTATCTTATTGCTTAACCCTTTTAATTCTATTAGCTCTTTTAAGTTATTAACTAATGGACCCTCTCCGAAAATAAGAAAGCACCAGCCCTTTTTCCTGTTAAGCACCTCAGAGATAACTTCTACAATGAATTTTACTCCTTTGACCTCAGTAAGGCCGCCAGCATAAAGCACCAGGTTGCAATCAATCCCAAGCATTTGTTTAATAACTCCCCTCTTAACATTGGGCGAAAAATTATTAAGATTCCTTAAAATGTTGACCTGTTTCGCATCATTAATCCCGCAAATCTCAAGCCTCCTCCTGACAGCATTGCTGTTAGCAAATTTCAAGTCAGCCATATCAAGGATTTTTCTGGCTTTTCTTATATGCCCGAGTTTGTAAATATCCCAAAGCCATCTCCTAGCTGGAAAATGCTTAAAAATTATCTTCGCATCGCATTTGTCATACCCAAAGCCATCGCTAGCCATGCAGCTGCTATTAGGGCAGGCAAACCAATAATCACGAAAATGTACAACAACTGGAATCTTAGCAGTTTTAGCAGCTTTCACAGCCCCAATACTTGTTAATCTGTCATGCACATGGATTAGCTCAGGTTTTTCTATCTTAATTACTTTTTTGATAGCCTTTTCAACATAAAAGTCATGAATAAAGAACAAAGGCACATTCTTAAAACAGTCCAGTTTATAATTCTTAAATCCTTCATAATCTCCTGTTGAAATAAAGATTATCTCGTGCCCTTTTCTCTTTAACCCTTCTGCAAGGTAATTAGTGCTTACTTCAGCACCCCCAAATCCCAGCCCATGGTAAGTAACAAACAGGACTTTCATATACTAGAAGAGTAGGTAATGTTTAAAAAATCTTCTATCAACACCCTTTCCGGGGGGCAGATGCTTAAAAAAATATTATCAAACCAATTCCTGAGATTTTGCTTTGTTGGAGGCTTATCAACAATCATCAATTATAGTGTATTCTATCTCCTGCTGGTCTCTGGAATCCATTATCTCATTTCCTCTGCAATAGGTTACTTAACCGGGGTTTTAGTTGGCTTCACTCTCAATAAAAAGTTCACATTCAGGTCAGAGTCAAAGCAGTATAGCATAGAAATAACAAAATATCTTTTTGTTTATACAGCATCTTTATTCCTGGGGCTTGGCTTGTTAAGGCTATTAGTCTCTTTTGGCCTGTCAGCACTCCTTGCCAATGTCTGCAGCATAGGGCTTACAACAATCACAAATTTCCTTGGCAGCAAGTTCTTTGTCTTTAAGGATTACCGTCAGAAAATTGATTTTATAATCTACCGCTACAAATATCTTATAAGATACATAATAATCGGGCTTGCCTCAC
>DATDYH010000088.1:0-2002 GCA_035289045.1 Candidatus Nanoarchaeia archaeon | reverse complement strand
TTAAGATGAATAGCCAGAAATCTAGCTCAGCTTTGCTGAGCGACCACCCTTTAGGGTGGAGTTGAATGGCGTACCACGAATACTTTTTCTAGTTGTTCTTTGATTAGAGAAGCTGGTAAAGTGATGCTTCCCGAAGGAGGGAAAAATGAGCATCTACCAACAAAATATCCATGCACACTCTGTAGCTTGGAGCACTTGGCATTTTGAATGGTGCACGAAATATCGCTACAAGATATTCAAGCAAGAGTATATTAAAAATCTTTGCTTGACAAGTGTACAAGAGGCAGCTAAGAGGCATAACATAGAAATACTTGAGATTGAAGCAGACATTGACCACATTCATATCATAGCTTCAATTCCATTAACCATGGCACCGAGTAAAGCACTGAACTTAATCAAAGGATTCAGTGCTTACTTGCTGTTCAGACTTGTACCTAACTTGAGAAAAAGGTACAAGAAAGGACACCTCTGGAGCAAAGGGAAGTTTATGGCTAGTGTTGGACATATAACCTTAGAGAATGCAAAGAAATATCTCGAGGAACATCACGCCAAATCATTTAACGGGAAGCTCCACCCTTTAGGGTGTGAGAGGATGTCACTTTCAATCGCCAGGCTTAACTAGAACAGCAGTTAAGTGATCTCTTAACTTCTCCAAAGCAAGTTTATGCATAGAGATACCATTCTTTTCCTCAGCAGTCATCTCAGCGAATGTTTTATCATGTCCCTCTGGAATAAAAATTGGGTCCCATGAAAAACCATTTGTGCCTCTTGGTTGCACCGGAATTGTGCCCTGAACCACACCATGAAAATGTTTTATCTCTTTCCCATTATAATAAGCTAGGGTCGTTTTGGTATATATCTTATAGTCCTCAAAAAAATTAGCAATCAGGCATATTTTCTCCGGTGTAACTGTTGCCCAAAACCATTTAATCAATGGCCCCGGAAAATCATTCAAGCAGTGTATGTACAGGGATTGGTCCCAAACAAAAAGCGGTTTTTTAACCTGTTCCCATGCTTGTTTAGCTTTATGTTCCGCAATCTTATCAGGGTCCAACTCCTGAATTTCATCTAAATCTAAATCAACATTCTTTAACCTAACCCCAAGAATCTGTTCAGCCTCTCTTAATTTATTTTTGTTCCCTGTTATGAGGTAGATATCCATCTCAGGAAGTTAAGCCAGAATATTTATATGCCTTTCTTATCGGGGTTGTTGACTAGGAATACTAGCGGTTTTAAGTTTAAGGTACAACTCCAGTAACCCACAGCATTAGCTAAACCTTGGCAGCCAGCTGCTCAACATTTCCACATCTCCCGCATTTATACCTTACAATATCCTCTTCATCACCATACATTGCCCCAATCTCAATCAACTGGGCTTTGTCATGTCCACATCTCCTGCAAACATGCTTGTGCACTGCCAGTAAATTCTTATCATCAGCAACCTCAATAGCTTTATTATTAGTCTTCTCCTTAAGAACAAAATCTTCTTCATTGACCACAAAAATATTACCGCAAGAACACTCAGCTTTTTTTCCTTGGAGGTTGGGACTTTTGAAAACTATTATTTTTCCGCACTTAGTGCAGAAAAACATCCTTTCTCCAGGTTTTTGCCATAAATTAAAGGGCAATCAGCTGTTTATAAAACTATCTACCATTATTTATCCAAGAAAAGATTTCTAATCTATACAAATCCAGAAATCCCAGCAGTCTTATATGGAAATCAGATACACATTTCACGCAGAAGAGCAGGTAAGTGAAAGAAAAATTCATAAGCTCTGGATTGAAGAAACAATAGGAAGTCCAGATAAAACAACAAAAGAGGATGATAAGTATTATGTAACTAAAAAGCTAAATGGTAAAATCCTAAGAGTAGTCTATGTAAAATAAAGGTATATAAAGGTAATAACAGCTTTTTTCATAACATGAAACTTCGCTATGACCCGGATGCAGATGCAATGTACATCACTTTAAGAGAGGATAAGGTATCCCGCACAAAAGAGAT
>DATDYH010000087.1:0-7129 GCA_035289045.1 Candidatus Nanoarchaeia archaeon | reverse complement strand
AGCTATCATTAAAAACAAGGAAAAGCAAGAGTTTCAGGGGGGTTAATGGCTTAATTTCATGCTGAGAGCATGAAATTTATAAGAAAACAGCTAAATAAAGGGTTTTTTTGGGGAAATATCGAGGATGCTTCGGAGATACTGCCCAAACCAAAAAGCTTATAAATCAGAATAATCACTAATTAGTAGCAAATATAGCGAGGTAAAAATATGACATACATAGCATCAGTTCATAATGCATATAATGGCAGTATTCTTTTAACAGTAAAACAAAGAGGTGCTATACTGTCTAAAATCATGCTTCCTGCTGAACAGGATACAGTTTCAAGAGCATTAAGAACATACAATCCACTTAAAGTCCGGGTAGCCAGCGATGTTCCTAAACCTTTAAGAAGTATCGGAAGTTCATTAGACCGGCTAGCTTAAAATGGAAAAAACAAATAAAGACGAGCAAATAGGCTTTCACAAAGGCTCTTTAACAACACTTGCAAAAGAAAGGCAGGAATTAATAAAAATAATCCAGGTAGTTGAGCAGTTAATGCAGGTTCATGTTAAGGCTTTAAAGGATTTAGGCATTGACCTTGAAAAAGAAGCAAAGCAGGCAATTGAACAAGCAAAAAAAGAGGGCAAAAGAAAACTTGATGAAAGGGTGGCTTAAAAATGAACATTCTCCCCTATCATGGATTTTTTTACCAATCATTTAATCAGGGCAGCGAGCCACTTTTACACAATCCAGAAGTTAGAGATTACCTTCAAACATTGACAGAACCAGAAGAGCAAACGCCCCATCTACTTACAAGAAATACTATTTTATTTTCTATCTTAACAATAGGCTTAATCTCACTTCTTTCCCGTCTTTCATGCGACAGCTGGAAGTCTCCAGCCAATATCCGGGATAACATGGGTATAGAGCAGGAATTACCAGAAATCCCAAGCCAGCACCCAGATAAAAAAAACAATGAAATAATTAACAACCCAGAGATAATAATCGTTTAACATGATAGGAAAAAACTTGCATCGAAAACTCATTGAAAGGGTTTATGAACCCCCTGCTCAAGCCGCAGAAAGATTAAGCTATCTAAATATAAGCGATCTCGTAGAACTAAATGAGCCCAAGCATAGATTCTCTCGTGGAAAGGCTATTGCTTGCATCTTGCTTGCTACAGGCTCTTTCCTGTTCCTTAATTATTTTGTTAATGTTAACCCTGATTTAAAATACTTTTTAAGGGGCTATCCCACAAGAATAGAAAACCCCATCTACAAAAAGATTCCGGACCTAAGAGAGATACGAATAAAACTAGATGAGCCGCCTTCTTTAGATTGTGTTTAGCAACATTTTTTAAACTCCTATTAACTTTTATTCTTATGAAGCCAGGCTTAAAAATCCTAAATTCCAGAGAGAAAAAAAAGTTTCTTGAAAAGCTGGAAGTAGCTTATGGCATCCCCAAACTAAGATTAGACCATGTTTTCCTCCAGACACCAAAAGGCAGGCTCTACATAACAAATAGGGACATTGAAAAAATTCCTCTTGATAATCTAAGGATTAACTCAATTGGCCTGTATTTTGCCAATTCCAGCCCAGAAGGCTTAAGATTAACAATAGAAGGCTCCCAGTTAATCGGAAAAATGGCAACAAAAAACATTCTTGAATTAAACAAAGAGCAGTCAAAGCAGTGGTTCTCAGGAGAAGACATTAACATAGCTTCAGCCATGCAGGGCTTTGTCTTAATCAAACATGCTCATGATTTTCTTGGCACAGGCAGGCTGGCAAATGGAATCTTGCATAATTTTCTTGGCAAAGAGCGAAGAATAAAGATTGAGCCTCAAAGAGATAAACTTGTGGAATAAGTTAACTTCGATAAGATTAATTTAATAAGGCTATTAATTCTTTTTTAAACATAACAAATCATAATAACGCCCATTTCTGTAGGTCTGTCTTTCAAAAATTATTTCAAGATTAGAAAACATCTTTTTTAGTTCGCCTTTTCTAAAAAAATAAGAAAAATGCTTTCCATTATCTGTAACTATCAGATTATTGCTATCGCTGACTTTTCTGCCCAGAAATTTTTTTGTTTTTGAGCTAAACTCATATAAGAACAATATACCATCTTTTCTTAACAAAGAGCTGATTTTAGAGCAATAAACTTTCCAGTCTTTTACATTGTGGTGTAAACAACCAACATCAAGAATTATGTCAAATTGTTTGTTAACTTTATAATTAAGAAAATCTTTACATAAAAATTTAATTTTAAGACCTTCTTTACCGCATAATCTTTTTGCATATTTAATCCCCTCTATAGATGACTCTATTCCAGTAACATTATAGCCCTTTTTAGCAAAGAGGATACTATGTCTTCCAGCACCTGAGCCTATATCCAATAACTTTTTATTATTTCTATCAGGAAGGGTTTTTTCGAATTCTATAACCCCCTTAAGAGGAGTTTCAGAGAAGTATAATCTTTGTTCTCCTCCCTCATTTAAACTTTTATATACCCTGTTATAAACATCAACCTGGGAGGTTGCATCATGTACCTCAGTATGATTGTTTATACCCACCATTTTATCAACTCAATTGAATGGGGTAATCCCCTAAGTTTTCATTCCTATGTCTCTCATCCCATAGTATAACAACATCTCTATTAATCTTAATATCTAACTCTCTGCACAAATACCTTGCTAAATCTTCCAAGCTTTTTTTATCAGACTTAAAGTTAAATAAAGGCGAGGTTGTAACCGGTATATCTATGTCATATAAAAATATCCTTGAGAATCTCATCCCTCTTAGATTTTCTATAAACCTATTGTTAAAAAAAGAGCCATAATTTGAATGAGCCCCTTGTGTAACCGCTATTGATAATTCAAAATCTTGATCCAGTGACAATAGGTTGTTTATAATCCTTTCATATTTAACCCCTAAAGGGATATTCGTTCTTCTAAATGACTGTTCATCCCCTGCATCTAGCTTAAAAAATCTTCTGTCTGTTCTGAATATAGCCTCTCTTATTTCCGGTGTTTCAGCTGTAGAATTTGTGAATATAGAAACAGGTTTATCCGGGAAGTACTGATCTCTTAGCCCAATAACTTCCTCTACCACATCTACAAACCAAGGATAAAGAGTAGGCTCCCCATTTCCAGCAAAAGTAATGCTATCTAAATGTGTGCCTTTATCAGCATGATGCTTAACCCCCTTGGTTACTCCACTTATCACATCACCCAAGCCAAGGCCATTTAAAACAAAATCCCTCTCACCTCTAAAAGCTTTTGAAGAAACACCAACCCTGCAATACCCACAGTTAAAGTTGCATACTTTAACCTTTTCTGGTGTTAGGTTAATGCCTAAAGATTGCCCTAATCTTCTTGATTTTACTGGTCCATAAACTATTAATTGTGTCATGTTATTTCTGATTTAAATGCCCAATTCCTATTTTTATATCTATGTTGTCTCTAAAATAACAACATTTATATAGGGAGTTATCATTGCAACCCGTATGATAGAACAAGCCTTAGAATCAATGAACCTGTCAAAGAAAGAGCAGTCTATTTATTTAACCCTCCTTAGGGAAGAAAGCCTTTCAATCCAAGAAATATCCAAAAAAACAGGAATAAACAGGACTTTTTGTTATGAACTAACAAATAGCCTTCTCAATAAAGGGATGATAGCTTCTACAATCCAAGCTAAAGGTAAAAAATACATAGCAACCCAACCAAAGAGCCTCTTGCTTTTAATCAAGGAGAAAGAGGAAATAATCAAAGAAGCCATTCCTGAACTAGAAGAACTAAACAAATCTAGAATAGAGCTTCCTAAAATTGAGGTATTTGAAGGGAACAAAGGAATCAAAGCAGTAATGTCAGAAATATTAAATGCAAAAGAGGAGATTATAGGGTATAGTTCAAAAGAGTTTATAGAATACCTTAATTATTACCTGCCAAATTTTGCTAAGGAAAGAGCTAAGAATAAGATTCCACTTCGCTTAATCCTGAATGATATGGAATGGACAAGAGAGTGGTTATCTAAATTTAAAGATAAAGAAGAATTAAGGAAAGTTAAATTTCAGAAACTTAGTAAGGATTTTGAATCTACGACCTACATTTTTGATAAGCACACAGCAATAATAACTATCTCTAAAAAAGCCCCTGTTGCTATGCTTATAGAAGACCGAGATTATGCGGCTACTCAGAGGATGATATTTGAGAAGATGTGGAATAACTAATTTTATAAACTCCCCTTATTCAAAAATATCATGGATTATAAAGAACTTTCATTAAATCTTCATGAAAAGCATAAGGGCAAGCTAGCAATAGTCTCTAAAGTGCCAATAAACAACAAGGATGACCTATCAACAGCCTACACCCCGGGTGTGGCAGAGCCCTGCCTAAGAATCAATAAGAATAAGGATGATGTTTACAAGTACACTCTAAAAGGCAATACAATAGCAGTAATCACAGATGGCAGTGCTGTTCTCGGCTTAGGCAATATAGGTCCTGAAGCAGCAATTCCAGTGATGGAGGGCAAAGCTGTTCTTTTCAAGAGGTTTGCAAATCTTGATGCATTCCCCATCTGCTTGAAAACCCAGGACACAGAGGAAATAATCAACATCATCAAAAATCTTGAGCCTGTTTTCGGGGGCATTAACTTAGAAGACATCTCAGCTCCAAGATGTTTTGAGATTGAAGAGAGATTAAAAAAAGAATTATCAATTCCTGTAATGCATGATGACCAGCATGGAACAGCTGTTGTTGTATTGGCAGGATTAATTAATGCATGCAAAGTTGCAAAAAAAGAGATTAACAAGGCAAAAGTAACAATCTGCGGGGCAGGAGCAGCAGGCACTGCCGTGGCAAAGCTTCTTTTAGCTTATGGTATTAAAGACATAATTGTTGTGGACAGCAAAGGCATCATCAGCAGGGGAAGGGAAGATTTAAACCAGGCAAAAAAATCTCTTGCAATGCTGACTAACCCATCAAGCCTTAAAGGCAGCCTTGAAAATGCATTGAAACAAAGGGATGTTTTCATAGGCTTAAGCACAAAAAATCTCCTCTCATCAGGTATGGTAAGAACCATGAACTCTCCAATCATCTTTGCCATGGCAAATCCAGACCCAGAGATAATGCCAGAAGACGCTAAGAAGGGGGGAGCAGTCATAATCGCAACAGGCAGGAGTGATTATCCAAACCAAATCAATAATGTTCTTGCATTCCCGGGAATTTTCAAAGGAGCATTATCAGCCAAGAAAAAACAAATAACAGATGAAATGAAGCTAAGGGCAGCAGAAGCATTAGCATCCCTGGTTAATAATCCCTCACCAGAAAAAATCATTCCAGCCCCTTTTGACCCTGGAGTTGTAGATGCAGTAGCAAAAGCAGTTGCTAGCTGTGAGCTGTAAATAACTTTTCTACCCCCAAAAAACTTTTAAGCTCGCCCTCTATCTCACAACCAATGGGTGATGCTGTAAAGGAAGAAATAAAAGAGGCAATCAAGGCTTATGATAAGATCGCCTCATTATACGCAAGCTACAAGTCTGAAAAACTTCTCCAATACCAGTTAAACAAGTTCATTTCATTATTAAAAGGCAAAAAAATCCTTGATGCAGGTTGCGGCACCGGAAGGGATGTTGATTATTTTAATGAGGAAGGTGTTGAAGCAGTAGGCATCGACATTTCAAAAGGCATGCTTGAGGAAGCAAAGAAGAGAGTTCCAGGCGGGAAATTCATTCATATGGATTTTTCCAAGACAAAATTTCCTGACAATAGCTTCCATGGCATCTGGTGCATGGCATCATTAGGGGATGTAACCAAGGATGACATCAGCAAGGTCCTGAAAGAGTTTAACAGGCTTCTTGACAAGCAGGGCATCTTATACACAGCAGTCAAGCATGGCAAGGGCCAGGAAGTAGTAAAGAAAAGAAAATACAATGACCTTCCAAGATTGTATGTTTATTATGAAAAAGCAGAGCTTGAGGATTTTCTGAAAAAAGCAGGGTTCAGCATAATTAATTCCATAGTTTCAGAAGACGAAGGCAGGGAATGGCTGGAAATATTCGCTAAGAAGATTTAATAGCTTTTCCCCCAAGCATAGATTAACTGGTTATAATCATAAACATCAACTTTTCCAGCACAATTAAGCCCATTAAAAGACCCACTATAACCCATAGGGCTAAAATCAAAAGCACTATTCACAGTGCAATAAGCATTGCAGAAAGCAATAAAATCACCATCATCTATCACCTTATTCCCATTCGCATCTATCTTCTTTAACCCCATAGCACTAAAACTCCCGCTTCCCTTAAAATCATATTCAGTAGGGAGTTTCAATCCTTTTTGCTGGGCACATTGAGCAGAAGAACTCTGCTGTGAGGTAGGCATAGCAACAGGAGCAGGTATCGTAGTTGTAGTAGTGGAAGGGGTTGATGCTGTTGCCTGGCTATCATATTTTTTCCCCCAAGCATAAATTAACTGGTTATAGTCGTATACATCAACCTTTCCAGCACAATTAAATCCATTAAAAGACCCGCTATAAGCAACAGAGCTAAAATCAAAAGTACTATTCACAGTGCAATAAGCATTGCAGAAAGCAACAAAATCAGCATCATCTATAACCTTATTCCCATTCGCATCTATCTTCTTTAATCCAATAGCACTAAAACTCCCGCTTCCCTTAAAATCATATTCAGTAGGGAGTTTCAATCCTTTTTGCTGGGCACAAACTGTTATGTTTACACATGCTCCATTTAAACATCCTTGAGGACAAAGATATGGATAATGTCCAACTCTGCCATGGAAACAGTAAGCTTCCATGAGATTATAAGGGATTATACCCTCAACACAGTAATCAGTCCCGCTATCCCCCATTATCCTTGAGGCAGTTCCATGTACACCATAAATTTTTCCACCATCAGTATCATTACAACCATAAATATCCTCTAAAGCCGGTGTTGTCATTTTCTCCGAAAGATCACTCAAAACCATAAATTTAAAGGAAACATAATCTTTACCCCCACAATTAAGCTTATTTTTACATTGTTGTAAAACCTCGTAAGGACCTCTTCTTAAAGGGATAAGTGAAGGGCTTAAAGTTTTCTCATCTTTTACAGCCGTTAAATCGTTTTCATGCCCATCTCTTTGGCCTCTTACC
>DATDYH010000086.1:0-4199 GCA_035289045.1 Candidatus Nanoarchaeia archaeon | reverse complement strand
TTATAATAAATGCCAAGAGAGCCGTAGAGATTTGGGTCATGAGCTTGAGTGGCTGGTGCTTGTGCCTTAGTTTGCTGACCAGAGTATGTTTTTACCATGCTTAGGTTAGATTCAAAAAGCTTTTTAAGCTATCTTTTTTTGGGTTATCAAACTTCTGTTTTTGAGCATGCCTGCTCCATGTGGGGTTTTAATGCGTTAAGAAGGATATGGGCCTGCACTTTGTTATTGGTGCATCTATGATTCAAGCAGGAGTGCCAATCTTTCTGCCATATTTGGCTTACGAAGTTTTTTTAATGCCTTTTCCTTAATCTGCCTGATTCTTTCTCTGGTTAACTTAAACCTTAAACCAATCTCTTCTAATGTTAATGGCTCTTCATCATTCCATCCAAAGTATAATTTTAAAATATCTGCTTCTCTTGGAGATAATCCTGCCAGTACTTGTTCAATTTCTTCTCTTGTTGAACTTGCTGTTATTGAAGCATCTGGTGATGGTGAAGAGGTGTCTTCAAGAATATCCAGGAGGGTTTTGTCATTTCCTTCTTCTGGATTAAGATTGGCATCAAGAGATAATGGATATCGAGCTAAGCTTATAGTGCCTTCAATCTGCTCTTCGGTTACACCTAATTCTTTAGCCAGCTCTTCTGGAAGGGGATTGTAAGCGCTGGCATGAGCCTGCTGTAAAGTAGCTGACAGCTTTCTGATTTTGGAAAGTAAATCTTCCCTGTTTGTAGAAAGTTTTACCATTCTTTGATTATATATGGCTTTGCGAATAGATTGTTCTATCCACCAGACTGCATAGCTTATGAATTTAAAGCCTTTCTTTCCATCAAATTTTTCAGCAGCGGTGAGCAATCCAAGGTTGCCTGCTGAGATGAGTTCTTCAAAAGGGAGACCGGATCTAGAATAGCCCGTTGCTATATGGATGACAAACCCGTAATTAGCAGAGACGAGCCTGTTGCGTGCTTTTGCATCTCCTTTTCTTATTCTTGTTGAGAGGGCTATTTCCTCTTTAGAAGATAGATGGCCTATAGGATTATAACTAATGTCTCTTAGATAAAGCTCTAAAGAACCAGGATATTTATGATTCCTGGCTGGTATATCTGGCTTTTGGGTGTATCTGTTTGACATCTTTGAAAGAGGTTAAAAAAGCTTTTTAAATTATCTTTTCTGGGAAGAGCTGGCTTTTAAAGCTTGTTATTGCCTGAAAACCGGGCTTTTAGAGATTATTCTGGCAAGGCTGATTTTGCTGGAAAAGCTTATAAAGAGGGGGATATGCTGAGTAGTATGGCAAGTTCAAGTGATTGTCTCTGGCAATAATGCTTTTAATTATTTAGGGCTATGTTCTTTAGGGCTGGATTTTGATTGGCACTGGTGAGAGTTCTCTTGTTTTTTTGCTTATGGGGTTGTTTTCTAACCTGGCAGGATACCTGGCTCCAGACCAGGAGGTTTGGGTTCAAATCCCAACTACCCCACAATAAAACAAAGATTGGAGGAATGAAAATGGAAAAACTTGGAAAAGGAAACATGGCAAATACTTATTTAGGAGAGCAATACTATCCGTGGCGGTCCTGACGGAAAGCCTGTTTTTACTAAGGTAGTTACCAGGCCAGACAGGTATCTTATTGGCAGAAGAGGGGTGAAAAGGCTTGAAGAGCTTACCCAGATTGCCCAGGATGGATTTGGAAGCGGAATTACTCAGGAAGATGTAAGAAGGCATATAGAGAATTCCGGGTTTGTCTTTGTTTTTGAGAGCAGGAAGCATGAGTTTGCAAGGCGTAATCCATTCGGGTTTTCTGCATATTCTGTGCTGGATGTGGGTGGGAAAAAAGTGCTGTATCTTGAAGGGATTGTGCTTAGGAAAGAATTCCAGAAATGCGGGATTTTTGGCTATGTTAACAGGGCTGAGCTGGGATTAGGGTGCTTTGACTTTTTTGCAATGCGAACCCAGAACCCTGTTGTGTATGCGGCTGCTGAAAAACTTGTGGATAAGCTCTACCCTAATGGCGAACAGATGCCTGAAGAGTTCAGGAAAGTTGGAAGAGTGATTGCTCTGGGGTACTTAGAGATGGATGACTTTGCTGAAGAAAACTTTGTTGGGAGAAAAACTTATGGGACAAGCCTTTATGAAAGGATTCCGAGGCATGGAAAGGCTGACAAGCTCTTTGACAATGTCCTGAAACTGGACTATAATGCAGGAGATTCTGTCTTGCTTATTGGCAAGCCCAGGAAGGAGATTGTGTTTAAGGCACCCGGGGGTTTTGTTAAGACAGGATGGTAGGTAAAAGACAAAGATGAAAACAAGTGCCTTAGGAGGTGGAAGCCCTGTTGTTGGGGTTGTTGCCTGCCTGCATGGAAATGAACCTCTTGGCAGGAAAGCAATTGAGCTTTTAAAAAATGTTCCTCTAAAAAGAGGGATGCTTTTTTTTCTTTTTGCCAATGAGGAGGCTGCTGAAGAAAATAAAAGATTTATTGATGCTGACTTAAACAGGTGCTTTCCTGGAAATGTTAATGGCAATCATGAGGAGAGGCTGGCTGTAGAAATTCTTGAGAAGATTAAATATTGTGATTATGTAATAGATGTGCATGCTACCACTGCAAAAACAGAGGCGTTTATTATCATGACTAAAGAGCTTAAGAAGATTGCTGGGTTGATTCCACTGAAAAAAGTTGTAAAAATGGGCAAAGGGATAGCAAGCGGAAAAGCCTTGATTGATTATGCTAACAATGGATTATCTTTAGAGTTTCCTTTGGATTTTTCTGCTGAAAGGGTTAAGGAATGCATTTTTGAATTTCTAAAAGCTCTTGGAATGGCTGATGGGGTGTTTATAAAAAAAGAGCAGGAATATTATGAAGCTTATGGCATTAAGGAGTGGAAAGATTGCTGCTTGCTTGAAAATTTTAAGGAGACTGAGATGGATGGGGAAGTATTTTATCCTGTGCTTTATGGCGAGAAAGAATATAAGGGAATTTTGTGCCTGAAAGCCAAAAAGAAAGGTTTTTAAGCTGTTCTTTACTTAGTAGTAGTCATTTGGTAAATTATTGATTGGCTATGAAAAGAAATCCTAAAGTCAGTGAAGCTCTGGAGATGTTAAGAAGGAAGAGTGAAGAAGGTAATGTGATTATTACAGACAGCTCTGGATTAAATGTTATTACGCAGGATTCTGGAATGAGTGATACTCCAGGTTATGAACGGGCTTTTTCGTATAAGGCTGATTTTTTAAGAGAAGTTAGAACTGGGGTTTCTGAAGGCTTGATTAATATTTATCTGCCTGGATATGTTACTAGCGAGTTCTTAAAAGGGTATCGGGTTATAGATTTTGGCCTTATACACCAAGCTAAGATAAGGTGTGTTGAGGAAGAGCATTCTTTGCTTAATGCCCTGGATGAAGCTGGAAGGACTTTTGATCCTGTTGATGTTTATGATAATTTTTATCTTAACCAGCTGAAAAAATGTGATTCTGGATTAATGGGCTTTATTGTTAATGTATTGCGCATGCAAGATTTTGGTAACATAAGGGGGGAAATTTCATTTAATGATGTAACATTTGTGGCTTCTTTATTATACCTCTGTGCTATGGGGAGTGCAAATGTCCTGGGGTTAAACTGCGATTCTCATATTGGCTTGCTACAAAAAAGGTTTTTGGAATGCTGGCAGGAATACACCCATTATGGGTATTATGGGGATGCTATCTGGAGAATTTCTTCCAGGCTGGAGAGGCTTGCTGATTTTAAAGAATTAAGATTGCCAAGTATAGACCTTAGTGATGGGCTATACAGAAGAATTAAAGGCAAAGGGGTTGGCAAGGCTGAAAGAGTTAATGTAGTTAAGGTGTAGGATTTTTTATTTTCTTGTTTTTAACTTTACTTTCTTTTTCTGTTTTTTCATCGTTTTAATCATCAGCTCCTCGCTGAGCTTCCTTATCCTGTTTAGGACTTCTTTTGGAATATCTGCTTTTAAGTCCTCTTTTAACTCATATAAGAAATCAAAGAGGAATACGGGAAATAAATAAGGAGTGGCTGTTGACTGGTAGATGCTTTCTTTAATAATTGTCTCCCAGTTGATATTGAATATTTTTATTAAGCTTGAAGCATCATCCCTGTCTTTTGCTCTTTCAGTGGCACATTTCAATAGAATAATGTCCTCAGGGCTTGCAACTTTAACAATCAGGTTATCAAATTCATGGGCTTCCTTAACTCTT
>DATDYH010000085.1:0-3290 GCA_035289045.1 Candidatus Nanoarchaeia archaeon | reverse complement strand
CATAAAAAACCAGCACAAAGATAAGTAAGAAAAAAATAAAACTAATTCTATTAAAAAGATTACAACTGCTCAAAAAAACATTCACCTCTCACTTAAACCAAAAATATCCACTTGTTTATAAATTTTACTGATTTTTTTTATCAGCAAGAAATCAACATTAACAGGATTAAATTAATAATTTAAAGATAAGCTTTTATATTAAACCAAGATTATACTTCCATGGCGCTAATCTGTCTTGACCTTGACAATACATTAATCCATTCAGACAGGTGCCACACTCTTGCATATAATTATGCATTATCAAAATTAAACCGCAGGAAAGTCTCTCCAGCATTCATCTTCTCATTATTCGGCGGCCCAAAATCTTTTGTAGCTGAAAAATTAATGCCAAATGCAACCAAAAAAGAGCTAGCCATCCTTCTTGACCTCCATGATACTTATCTAATCAGGAACACAGCCAGGTATGCAAGGGCAATAAAAGGGGCAAAAGCAGCAATCCATGAAATAAAAAAAGAGCATGAACTTGCAGTTCTCTCAAACTCCAGGCATAAAACAATCATTGCATTATTAAACTCATCAGGCCTGAAAAAAAGCCTGTTTGATGTTCTTATTGGCTATGATGATGTCAAGCATTCAAAGCCCCAGCCAGATGAAATCTTCAAGGCTGAAAAGCTTCTCCATCACAAAGCAAGCTTAATGGTGGGAGATTCTATTTATGACATCCTTGCAGGCAAAAGAGCAAGAGTTAAGACCATTGGAGTATTAACAGGCAATTATTCAAGAACAGCATTATTAAAATACAGGCCATTTAAAATAATTCCTTCAATAAGCCATCTTCCAGCCATGATAAAAAAGCATAACATGGTTTAATCTGCTAATTATTTGATAATCTAATCCTCTTCTCAGCCAGGCAGGCATTCTCAACTATTAAATGCCCTGTGCATTCAGAGTTCCTTACAATTAATGGATTTTTAAAGCAAACCTCTCTCTCAAAAAAAGGCATGTCTAAAACAAATGTATCCGCATAGCCTCCGTCAAATCCCAAGTGAAATCCATACTTAACAGCGTCTTTTTTCAGCTGATTGAAATTATCCTTATCAATTATTTTTCCCAGCCATTTGCTTAAGCCATCAGAAGCAAATTGGGTAATCATAATTTTATACCCCTTATTAAGCATATCCTCAAAAAGCGTTTCATGCTCCTCTCCAGCATGGCTTGCAAACACCTCCACACCTAAAGGCAGCAAAGCTCGCTGAATAGAACTAATCTGGGTAACCTGCAGCCCAGTCCCTCCAAGAACAACAGCATCAACAATATTCTTCTCAACAACTCTTTTTACAATCTCAGCCTCTTTTACAGGGTCAGCAACACCACAATCAACAAGCACATGCTTTAATCCAAGAGCTTTTGCCTGCAAGCCAGTATGCTCCACAGTTGCATAATGGAATAAATAGCAGTCTTTCCTGTCAGGCTTCACAGACAACAAATAAGCAATCTCCCACCCTTTTTTAAGGCAGTCCTGCACTGCATAATTGCTGTCTTTCCCCCCAGAATACAGCACAGCTACTTTTTTGATTTCTCTCATACTAAGCCTAAAAACAGGTGGTTTAAAAAGCTATTTGTTTGCAATTTATAATCAAACTTCCTAGCTTTTGGGTAAACTTATAAAGTCAAAATAGTTATCCTTAGTTATGATTAAAAACACAGAAAAAGATAGATTTGGTTTAATCTCTTTGATTCTCGGGGTTTTAGCAGTAATATTCAACATGGATATACTCTCTTATCGGGGGTTTTGGAATAATATTCATGATCCTCTCATTTGTCTTTGCAGGAATTCAATTTAAAAAAGATAAGAACAACCTAGCCATAGCAGGACTTTCGTTAGCGATCCTTTCTTTAGTTTTGCTTTTTATAAGTGCAGTAATCGCGGCAGTGGACATCCAAACGCAAAATAAAGAAAGTCAGGAAACAGTAGATAATTGCGATAAAATTTATTTTGATAAAGATGCACAAGGTTGGAGCTGTGAACAGGTATGTAAGGATATATGCGAAAAAGAGGGCTTTAACAGAGATTTAGCAGAGGTTTTTAGTACGGATGTGGGAAACTGTAGCTGCCAGTGTAAAGGATGTAGAAATAAAATTTCTTAACCAATAAACTCATTTTAAAAATGGTTTTCTTATTGAAAGGAGTTACTCACCATCTAAAACCCTCAAAAAACTCTCTGATGATATGATTTTAATCCCAGAATACATCTTTAGTTCCAACAAATCACAATCCCCAGAGACAATATAATCAGCTTTTGCTGTAACCGCTAGCTCAATAAACTTATTATCCTCCTTATCCCTGCAAACATCAATCTTTTTCTCAGGAATCACGATTTCAGCAAGCTCAACCAAAAGCATGAGAAACTCATCTTTTTTATCCTTATCAATAAACTCAAATCTTTCCCTGAACAGCACATCTTTTATCTCTTTTAAAATCTCTGGGCTAATAACAAGCTTAAATTTATTATCAAGGCAATGATTAAGGATTAACCCTTGTTTTATATCCCAGCCAAGAGCAGAGATTAAAATGTTAGTATCAAGAACAGCTTTAATCATCTTGCTCTTCTTACAGCTTTAATCATCTTGCTCTTCTTACAGCCTTAATCTCTTTAGTTAAGTCATCAGGAGTAACCCCAGCCTTCTTGAATTCGTTTGTAAAATACTTCATCAAGGAAATCATTCTTGACTTTACATCATCCTCTTTTATTCTCTTTAAGATTATGGCTTCCTTATCATTCACCATGACAAATTTATCCCTAGGATTTAACCCCATTTCTTCTCTCATATCCTTTGGAATAACCAACTGCCCCTTGCTTGATAAATTTACAACTTCCAGCATTTTAACCTCCAGTAAGTCCTATCTTATAGTAAGGCACAGCTTACTTATAAACCTTTCTGCCCAGAACTCTTTTCTCAATCACAACCACGCCTTTTTTAACCTTAATATGGACATTATCCTCAACTTTTAACCCAGCGATTTTATTTACCACCCCAGGAAGCTTGATCACTCCAGCTTTAATCTCAAGATTTCCCACAATCTCCTTTTCCTCTCCAGCATTCAGCTCTCTGACAACCTCTTTGTAAGCTTCATTGTTATTCCTTTGCTTCCATTCCAAAGTCCGCTCATGCAAAAACACAGCAATCTCCCCAGCAATGTCTTTACCAGTAGCCTTAGTCAGCCCCTGAATCCCCGGGCTTACATTCACTTCAATAACTTTGAACTCCTTTCCTTTCTCTAATAAATC
>DATDYH010000084.1:0-3026 GCA_035289045.1 Candidatus Nanoarchaeia archaeon | reverse complement strand
AAAGCACATTATATTTATTCTGCTTCTTTGCCACTAAGATATGCTCTCCTTTTTCTAACACATCCAATACAAACTCTAATGGCTTCTTAAGAGTGTCAAACTCTTCTTTAAAATGCCATGTGAACACTAATAGCTTACCCTTCCAGTACATATCCTCTATTAATATCTTAATCACCAATAGATATTTATATCATCAAAAAGATATTTATAAGCTTTTCTCTTAAGCATAAAATAACATGCTAAATCTCCACCAATAAACCTTTTTTGCTTTTGGGAATAATCATAACCTCACCGCCTTTTCTTAGTGCTAAAAACTCAGCAATCTCTTTAGGAATCCTGATAGCAAGGCTATTGCCAATCTCAGCTACCTTGGCTTTTTTTGCCAGCCCAAATAATCCTAGTGCTTTTGACTTTTCCTGAATTTTTCCAGCAGCCCCCTCATCAAAATAAATCTCATTACACTTCCTGCATACATCAGCTTTAAACCTCCCGAAAGAAGTCCCAAACTCCTTGTATTCAACAAACTTTCTAGCAGTTCCCCCATCACAGATTACACATTTCATTTTGACCCTCCAGCAAGATAAGTGGTTATAATTACAAACTCACCTTCTTGCTTAACAAACACAACCTCTATTCCAGCCATTTGTGCATGCCATTTTCCATTGCTATCTTTCCATTTCATCCCTTCTTTTATTGCTCTTTCCACTTCTTTTATCTCTATTCCGAGAGCATCCATCTTATCCATGGCATGGCTAGTAAACCTCAATAACATTCACCAAGATATCCAGAAATATCCAGGTATATAAATCTTTCTTTTCTAAAAGAACTTAGCTTTTCATAAACGGAAACAATATAACATCTTTAATTGACTCCTGCCCAAGCAAGAGCATAGCTAATCTGTCAATCCCGACTCCAACCCCGCCAGTAGGCGGCATCCCATACTCCAGAGCTTTAATAAAATCACTATCATAAGGATTAGCCCCTTCATCCCCCCCTCTTAGTTTCTTTGCCTGCTCTTCCAAAAGCTCTTTCTGTTTTAAAGGGTCGTTTAACTCACTATACCCATTGGCTAATTCAAACCCGCCAGCAAATATTTCAAACCTCTCAATCAGCTGCCTGTCCTTCCTGCTCTCCTTGCATAAAGGGGTTGTTTCTTTAGGATGCTCAGTAATAAACACCGGATTAACAAGGTTAGGCTCAACAAACTCTTCAAATATTGCCTGAATAAACTCATCCCTGCTAGCATTATTCTCAATATCAAGTTTATGCTCTTCTTTAAGCTTGACCAGCTCATTATGCCCTAATTTATCAACATCAATCTTAGCATACTTTTTTATAGCCTCTTTCATAGTCATCCTTGTCCATGGCGTTTTAAAATCAATTACATTCCCATGGTAATTAACCATGGTTCCTTTCTGCACGCTTTTTAATGCATTTAGCACCATATCCTCAGTAAGCCTCATCATATCATTAAAATCAGCATAAGCCTGGTAATACTCAATCATGCTGAACTCAGGGTTATGTGTCCTGTCAATGCTCTCATTGCGAAAATCTCTTGAAATCTCATACACTTTTTCAAAGCCCCCAACAATTAGCCTTTTTAGATAAAGCTCATTGGAAATCCTCAGGTACACATCCATCTTTATGTCATGAAGAAAAGTCTTAAACGGCCTTGCACTAGCCCCCCCATAAACAGGCTGCAGGACAGGGGTATCAACCTCTATATACCCTTGCTTATTCAGGAACTCTCTTATAGAGTTAACAATCTTAAACCTTTTGACAAAAACATCTTTAACACCCGGATTTGCAATCAGGTCAACATATCTCTCCCTGTATCTTGCTTCAATATCTGTTAATCCATGCCATTTCTCAGGCAGGGGCCTCAGGCTCTTGCATAATAGCTCAACACTCCCAGCTTCAACAGTGATCTCTCCCATCTTGGTCCTGAACACTAAGCCTTCTATTCCTATAATATCCCCAATATCCAGCTTCCTAAAAATATCATAGCTCTCTTTCCCAATCTTATCCTCTCTCACATAAGCCTGGATTCTTCCAGTCTCATCCTGAACATGAATAAAGCTTGCCCTCCCCATCAGCCTGAAGCTCATTATTCTTCCTGCTATTGAAACTTTTTTCTTTGTGCGCTCCTCTTTTTTAAGCTTTTTAAAACTATCAAGAATCTCAGTAGCATTATTCTTCTTCTCAAACCTGTAAGGGTAAGGATTTACACCTTTTTCAACAAGCCATTTCAGCTTCTCTAACCTCTGGGCAATTAACTGGTTTTCAGCATCCATAGAATATCCAATATAAATAACCTTTAAATAACTTTCTTAAACATTCACGAATTTTTATCAGCCATTAACCCCAAAATTAGACTACTGAAAAATGATAACAAACGAAAGGTTTATAAATATCACTTTTTTTATAAAATCATGCCAGAAATCACTGTTGATATTAAGCCAAGAGGAACAGCATCAGCTTACATAGAAGCACCTTTTGATACTGGAAAACAAGCTCTTGAATCACAAGGCTATAGAATTATTTCTTTGGAAGAAAATGCAAGATTAAGGGTTCAGGAAGGAGAACAAGCATTCATTTCACAAAATGGAAATTGGGTTAGGGAAGGAGCTATTTATGTTAAAGGTAAAGGAGCATTCTTAACAAAAGCCTCTCCAATAATGATTAATCCAAAAGCAGCAACAGATTGTCATAGAGCTATAAATGATTTTTACCTTAATCAAGAGCAGCTTGAGCAGGCATTGGCAGATTCATTCCCCATTTCAGGAAATTCAATCCCAACAAGCAGTTTTGGAGAAAAGGGATTAACAAATTATGCTTTTGGAGGGTTTGCAAAGGAGTATGGAGAATTTTTAAAAGAAGCAGGAATCAAAGAAATGCCAATCTGGCTTGCAGATATTCAGGAAAAGCCATTCGTAATACCAGTGTGGTTTTGCAGGCTTGGCTACGCCAGGTCTGGATTGCTTTGCAGCAACAGGAGCCTCCTCGACGGCGTCGTCAGGGTGCGT
>DATDYH010000083.1:0-2365 GCA_035289045.1 Candidatus Nanoarchaeia archaeon | reverse complement strand
AACAATTTGGAACAAGTTTAAGCTACGAGAGAATTGAGAAGCTTGGAGATAGATTAGAGCCAATCTCTAATCTTATTGATTGGGGGAAATTTAGAAAGCTCCTCGAGAGAAAAGATAGCAAGGTTGGAAGACCTGCTTATGACCCAATCTTAATGCTCAAAATGCTTGTGATTCAAAGCTGGTATGGCATTTCAGATGAAGAGCTGGAATACCAGGTGGCAGACAGAATTTCTTTCCAGAAATTCCTGGGGTTTCCGAATGAAATCCCAGACTACAGCACTGTATGGAGATTTAGGGAAGCATTGGCAGAAGACAATACATTAGATAAAATCTGGGAAGAACTCCAGAGACAAATGAAAGAGCAAGGAATTAAAACCTCAAAAGGAGTAATGCAGGATGCTGCATTTGTGGTAGCAGCACCCGGCAAGACAAATTCGGGAATGAAAGACAGGGGGAAAGGTCAGCCATCAACAAGAAATGAAGACGGTAGTTGGAGTAAAAAAGGGAAAAAGAGCTACTTTGGCTACAAAAAACATCTCAAGACTTGTTTGAAAACAGGCATCATAAAGGTGGTTGCAGTAACAACAGCAAGAACTCCTGACTGCAATCTGGATTTGGCAAATCCAGATGAAGTTGTTTACAGAGACAGAGGCTACCCACAAAAAACAAAAGCAAAAGGCAATGCGACAATGAAGAGAGCTTCAAAGAACAAGAAGCTCTCCCCAAGAGAATGGTTGAGGAACAAGCGCATCATGAAGAAGAAAGCACCAGGTGAAAGGCCTTTTGCTGTCATGCAAAATGTCATGCATGGAGGAAAGACATTGCTTACTGAACTCCATCGAGTATTTGTGCAGCAGGTAATGTGCTGCTTCACTTATAATTTAATTCAAATAAGAAGATTGCTCGCAACATAGCGAGAGCTATCTTCTAATAATTAAAAAACAAGGAAATAAAACAAAAAAAGAAGTTAGATAAGAGGAGAGAATATTTTTTCCGGGTTCTGCATAAAAGATTTATGCAGAATCTAATTTTTCAAAGTTCTCTACTGGCTTGCCATGCATTATTTTTGGATTGATAACTATTCTTACCCTATTTATTTTAGGGGTTCAGTTGTTTATAAATTTATTGGCTTATAAAGCGGTAGGCTAGCAGGATTATTGGTGAGTAATGAGCTGTTTTCTGCTATTCTGGCTATAACAAATTATATAAATACCCTCGCTTTAAGAAAGAGTATGAAAAAGGGGATCTTGCTTTTTATTGCCTTGATTATTGCGAGTTTCTCAGTTCATGCTGCTAGTATTGAGTTTGGAACCGGGCTAAAACAGGGCTATAATCTTGGAGATACGCTAACCATTGGTGGCCGGGTTAGCAGTGAGATTGCAAGGCCTGGGGCGTTTAAATTAGCTGTATTCTGCAATGAAGTGCAAACTCCTGTTGTAAAAAGCAAGCAGCTTAATCTTGATGCTGGCGGGGAATATGTTTTTACAGAAGAGATGATGCTGCCAATAGGCTTTAGTGGAAGATGCTATGTTAGCGGAAGTTTTGATGATGCTAAGAAGAACTCAAATACATTCACTGTGAGCAAGGAGCTAAAAGGGGTGTTTGATATTTCTGACACTTATCTGCAATTGGGAAGTGGATTTTTACTATACGGAGAGGTTACTAAATTAAATAATGCCAATGTTGAGGGGGCTGCAACAATAAGCCTGACTAAAGATGGGCAGGTGTATGATGTTAATGCTGTAAGTGTTGGGAATGGGTGGCTTAATTACAGCTATCTTGCTGATAATATTCCTGCTGGAAAATACAGCATTGATGTTAATGTGATTGATGCTTTTGGGAATGAAAAGCATTTTGTTAATGCTGCTGGCTTTGAAGTTTACAATGACTTAAAGATAACTGCGGTCGTTGATAAGACCGAGGTGCTTCCTGGAGAAAGCCTTGTTGTAAAGGGCAATGTTAAGTACAGGAATGGTGAGCTGGTGAATGAAAAAGTAAGGCTGGTAATCAATGAGGGGGGTGCTGAGCTGATTGAGGGGGGCTTTAGCTTTGGAATTGACACTTCAGGCAGGATAAAATCTGGGGAGAACAGCATTATGCTAAAAGCAAGTGATGGGCATGGGAATATTGGGGAAGGATTGATGAGCTTTAATGTTATACCTGTTCCTACAAGGCTTGTTGTTAATAAGAACAAGCAGGAATACCTGCCCGGGGATAATGTTGAGATTAACACTTATTTATATGACCAGGCTGATGATTTAATAGAGAATGATGCTGTTGTTAATGTCAAGGATGCTGATGGTGAGGATGTTGAGAGCGGTGTTGGAAGCCTGGTTTTTAAGCTTGGAGAGCAAGCTGTGCCTGG